>JALGYA010000110.1 GCA_029824475.1 Fimbriimonadia bacterium
GTGGCCGGATGCGTCGACGTAGTAGTCGGCTTCGATGACCTCACCTGACTCGAGTTCAAGACCCTTGACGGTGTCACCATCGCGCAGGATTTTCGTAACCTTGGTCTCTTCTCGCACATCGCAGCCGAGTTCGGCGGCGTGGTCGAGCAGGATCTTGTCGTAGATGGCCCGCTCTACGTTGAATGTCGTGAGGATCCTGTGCCCTTCGTACTTGGCCGGGCGAGGCTCTTCCTTGAAGATGTGGGCGGGGACAAGTTCAAAGTCCCAAAGATCATCGGTCTGCCCCCAACGGTAAGTGACGCCCGTTTTGATGGGGAATCCGGCAGCTTCAACCTTCTCCCAAACACCCATCTCCTGCATGACCGCGTTGATCATTGGCAGCTGGCTCTCGCCAACGTGCTCGCGGGGAAACTTCTCGCGCTCGAGGATCACGATCTCGATGTCTGGCCGATATCGCTTGATGAGCGTGCCAAGTGTGCTGCCTGCTGGGCCGCCGCCGATGACTGCAATTTTCGTCATTTTCTTTTCTCTTTGAACTTCTAAGCCTTCGCTTTGAGGGGGTCCCGATTGGGGTGGACGTTCGGGCTTTCGTCGGGTGTTCTGTACGGGATGAGAGGCAGGTCTTCTTTTAAGGATGCGACCACCCAGCCCTCAAGGACCATGAACTCAAGCAGCTCCAGCAGATAGTCAACCATCGCCTCCTGCTCGCCCATGAGGCCCTCAGCAATCTCGCCCATCGCGACACGGATGCTGGCCATCTGGCGCTTCGTCTTGAGCATCTCGATCAGATCGTTGAAAATGCCGAATTTGGGAAGGATCTTGCCGTCACGCAGGAGGCAGGGAACCTCAAGGATTCTTCCGTCTTCGAGCGTGGGAACAGTGATCTCTTTGACGCCCGCAAGATTGAGTTTGAACCAGTTGTTCGTTCCGACTTCCCAGGTGGAGTCGTTGCCGCAGAACATCTGGCTGATCATCTTCAAAGAGCCGATGTTGAATTCTGCGACTCCCGCAAAGAGAAGAGTGTCGTTCAGGAAGCCGCCGGTGCTCAGCCACCTAAAGGCTTCGTCCGCGGTCATCTTCAGGCCGGAGTCTTCCGCGATTTTTGATGTGTACTCGCGCAGGTCGGTGAATTGACCGTTGCCCTTGTACCAAAAGTCTGCGAACTGAATGTGTTGGTTGACGCGGACAAGCTGAGTCTTAGTGTAGTGCTCTTTGAGTCCCTTCGGATCGGCATGCCCTCTTTCGATTTCAAGCAGCGTGTAGGCTGCGTGCCTTGCACCCGCATGGGTCAGCGTCAGCCCGGCTGTCAATACTGGGTCTGCAAATCCACCCGACTCGCCGACGAGCATCCAGTTCTCGCCGTGCAGACGCTCAGCTGCGAACGACCAGTCCTTTGTTGTCGCGAACTTATCTTCGCAGGTCGCGTTCTTGATCAGCTCAGAAATGAGCGGCTCTTCACGCACTGCCTGCTCGTAGATCTCTCGAGGCTTCTTGCCTGTTTTCTTGTAGTACTCAGCCGGTATCACGAGGCCGATGCTGGTTCTCGTTTTGCCGATCGGGATGAACCAGAGCCAGCCGTAGCCGAGGCTCATGACCTGCACGCGCGTGCCGCCGACTCCGATCGAGACAGCCCACTCAGTGTTCTGCCAGTAATCCCAGAATGCTACGTTGCGCAGCCCTGACGGCTCTTCAACAGGAACATCCATCGCCTTGCGGAGGATTCCGGAGTAGCCCGAGGCGTCGATGTAGTGATCGGCTTCGATGATGTCACCGGATTCAATTTCAATCCCGGTGACTCTGTCGCCATCACGATGCACTTTTTTGACCCGAGTCTCCTCGCGGACATCACATCCTTTCTTGCGGGCGTTCTCAAGGAGGATCTGATCGTAGATGCCTCGGTCAACCTGGAATGCGGTTATTGTGCGCTGGCCGTCGTATTCTGCCGGACGCGGCTCATCCTTGAACATCTGACCAGGGATGAACTCAAAATCCCAGAGGTCTTTGGATTGACCCCACCGGTAGGTGGCGCCGATCTTGATCGGGAAATCAGCAGCTTCCATATCATCCCAGCAGCCGAGTTCGTTAAGCACTGGGTTGATCGTCGGAAGCAGGCTCTCACCCACGTGATCACGAGGGAATTTCTCGCGCTCAAGAATGACCACGTCCATTTCAGGCATGTATTTCTTGAGCAGGGCGCCGACTGTGCTGCCCCCGGGGCCGCCTCCAATGATTGCTGTTCGTGACACTGATCAGGACTCCAGTTTTGTGATTATGAGCTGCCGTTGAACAGCTCGTCATCCCTGTTCGCGTGAATGTTTGGCCCTTCGGCGCGGGTCTCGTATTCGAAGAACTGCAGATCATCTCGCACGGACCCTTTCGCCCAGCCTTCCTGAACCAGGTTCTCGAGCAGCGCGATCATGTGCTCAACGACCTGAACCGGTGGCGCGCCCATGGAATTAGCGTAACGCTCCATTCCCATGGCTAGTTTCACCGTATGGCCTTGAGTGTTGAGCATCTGCAGCAGCTCGTTCATGATTCCGAACTTGGGAAGGCGCCGGTTGTTTCTGACAAGCACCGTCTCCTCGTTGATCCGGCCATCAAGCATCAGCGGAACCTTCTCTTCTACGGCCCCGTCAAGATCGAGCTCAATCCAGTTGTACTTGGCGATAGCCCAGGTCGTTTTGCCGCCCCGGAATCGCTCTGAAATGACCTTGATCGCTGAAACGCTGTACTCAGCAACAGAGGCTGCCAGGTAGTTGTCGTTCAGGAATCCACCTGTTCCGAGCCACTGGAACGCCTGGTCAGGCGTCAGGTTCAATCCTGCGTCGTCTGCGATCTCAGCGGTGACCTGCTTGAGGTCTGTGAAGAGGCCGTTTCCGGTGTACCAGAAGTCAGCAAATCGGATGTGCTGGCTCATTCGGTCTCGCTGGTTGTTGGTGTAGCTTGTCTTGAGCCAATCTGCGTCCAGCTTGCCGCGTTCGATGCCGATGATCGTGTAGGCAACGTGTCTGGCGCCGATGTGTGCGAGGGTGAGGCCAGCGGCCAGGATCGGGTCCGCAAAGCCAGCCGATTCGCCGGCAAGGAACCAGTTTTCGCCATGCAGGCGCTCCGCCATGAATGACCAGTCCTTAGTCGTTGAGAAGGCGTCTTCGCACTTGGCGTTCTTCAGCAGCGGGCCGACTCGGTCGTCTGTATGGATCGCTTCGAGATAGATTTCCTCCGGCTTTTTGCCGGACTCTTTGAGATAGGCTGCGGGGATGATCAAGCCGACGCTGGTTCTGTCAGGACCGATCGGAATGAACCAGATCCAGCCATAGCCGAGGCTGAGGACCTGGACTCTTGTGCCGTCCTTTCCGATCGTCACGGCCCAGTCAGCATCTCGCCAGTAATCCCAGAAGGCGACGTTCTTGAGATTCGTTGGCTCTTCAACCTTGACCTCCATCGCTCGGCGAAGAATCCCTGTGTGACCGGTGGCGTCGATGTAGTAATCGCCCACGACCATCTCGCCGCCTTCTAGTTCAAGGCCGGTCACCCGGTCGCCGTCTCTGTGGACCTTGACGACTCTGGTCTCTTCCCGAACTTCACAGCCGAGTTCTTTCGAATGGTCGAGCAGAATCTTATCGTAGACAGCTCGGTCGACCTGGAAGGACGTTTGCATGCGCTGACCTTCAAATTTGCCGGGCCGCTCCGTCTGCGTGAAGTCCTGGCCGGGGATGAACTCAAAATCCCAGAGGTCATCAGAATTGCCCCATCGATAGGTGGCGCCGATCTTAATGGGGAAGTTCGCTGCTTCGACTTTGTCCCAAACACCGAGCTCCATGAGGATGTCGTTGATGGTGGGCAGCTGGCTTTCGCCGACGTGATCCCGAGGAAATTTCTCCCTCTCAATGATCGTGACGTCCATTTGTGGACGATGCCGTTTGAGCAGGCTTCCGACCGTGCTTCCGGCGGGTCCCCCACCGATGATGACTGTTCTCTTGTTTGCCATTTTGATCTCCTAGTCGTGGCCTACTTCTTCGTCGTTGTTCGCGCGAATGTAGGGTGAATTGTTGAGAGTTTCGTAGTCCATGCTCTCAAGTTCAGGGTTGATCGATGCCTTGATCCATCCTTCATGGATCATGCCTTCGAGGAAGTCGAGTGCGAAGCTGACCTGTTTGCCCGGATCATCAGAGAACTCACAGGCCTTGTCCCACAGCTGGCGCCGGATCTCCACGATGTGCGTCTCCTGGTCGAGGATTTCAATGAGGATTCCAACGGCTCCTACGAGAGGGAGCTTGTGCTCTCCTCGCTGGATGCAGGGCAGCTTCACAACCTCTCCGTTTTCGAACCTGTAGTAAGTGGTGAAATCTGACCCTTCCAAGGCCAGCTCAAAAACGTTGCACTTGCCGACTGACCAGGTGGCCTTGTCCTTCAGCATCGTCTGGCTGATCGTCTTGACCGCCGAGACGTTGTAACCGCCGATTCCGGCAAGCTCAACCCCGTCGTTGACGAAGCCGCCCGTGCCAAGCCACTGGAATGCCTGGTCAGAATCGAGCTCCAGCCCAGCGTCATCAGCGATCTTGGACGTGTAGTCCTTGAGGTCGGTGAACAGGCCGTTGGCCGTGTACCAGAACTGAGCAAACCTGATGTGCTGGTAGGTGCGGGCAGCCTGGACGTCTTCGTAGTGCTTCTTCAGCGCGTCGGGCTCATCGAAGCCCTTGTCGAGAGCCATGATGATGTAGGCCGCTTCTCGGGCAGAAGAGTGAGTGAGAGTGAGGCCAGCCGCCAGGACCGGGTCAGCAAAGCCTGCGGCTTCGCCAACGAGGAACCAGTTTTCACCGTAGAGCCGCTTGGCAACGAATGACCAGTCTGTTGTGGTCGTGAATTTCTCTTCGCAGGTTGCGTTCTGGAGGAGGTCTTTGACTCGAGGATCACCGTCCAGGGCCTCTCTGTACAGTTCTTCCGGCTTCTTGCCAAGCTTCTTGTAATGGTCTGCAGGGAGAATCAGGCCGATGCTGGTTCGTGTTGGGCTGATCGGAATGAACCAGATCCAGCCCCAGCCTTGGCTGAGAACCTGGACTCGGGTTCCGCCTTGACCGATGTTGACGGCCCAGTCTGTGTCCTGCCAGTAATCCCAAAAAGCGACGTTTTGGAGATCCTTCGGATAGTCGCATTCAATCTCCATCCCGCGTCTGAGGACGCCGGTGTGACCCGATGCATCGACGAAGTAGTCGGCGGTGATGACTTCGCCGCCATCGATCTCAACGCCCGTGATTTTGTCGCCGTCTTTCAGAATCTTGACGACTCTGGTGTTTTGCCTGACCTCGCAGCCGCGACTCTCGGCCTTGTTGAGCAGGATCTCATCGTAGACAGCTCGGTCGACCTGAAAGGCTGTCTGAGCCCGCTGGCCTGCGAATTTTCCGGGCCGCGGCTCGTCATCGAGCTTGCCGTCAGGAATGAAGTTGAAGTCCCAGAGATCGTCGGTCTTGCCCCATCTGTACGTTGCACCGATTTTGATGGGAAATTCAGCACGCTCCATCTCATCCCACACCTCCAGCTCGTCGAGGTATTGGCAGACTTTTGGAAGCAGGCTTTCACCGACATGGTCGCGGGGAAAAACTTCCCGCTCCAGGATCACGACATCCATTTCAGGATGATATTTTTTCAGGAGGCCGCCTACGGTGCTTCCTGCTGGGCCTCCGCCGATGATGAGGGTTTTTGCCATGCTGCTGATCTCTTGAGTGCTCAGATTATATTGCAGGCACAGGAATCCTCGCCGACATGATTAAAATCATAGCGAAACACCTCAGGATTAGTGTGTATTGAAGTTTTGGAAGATGGGGTTTATGGCTTCGAAATGAGCAGTGAGATCGTGTTTGGAAGACGCTGCTTGATTTCCGTCGGCAGATTCGGAAAGGCGTCGTAGAACTCATCCGGATGCTCCTCTAGCCGGTCCAGCTGGAGCCCTGCGCCCAGGATGGGGTTTATCAGCTGTGCGACGGTGCGGTGAGTCTCGTACTTGGTTGGCTGTGCTTTTCCGCCGAGCTCTTCCTCAGTCATGTATGTATCAGGCCAGCCTTCGCTGGAGAGCTGCCCCTTATGGAAGTAGTCTCCCCACTCTTCGCTCAGCTTGAGATGATCAGTCTCCTCGTCCCAGACCCATGTCACGGGGTGGCCCTCATAGATATAGAGTCGCCCTCCTGGCTTAAGCAGTCGATGAACGACGGCAGCCCACGCATCCAGGTCATGAACCCAGCAGAGGGCTCCGCGGCCCGTATAGACAAGGTCGGCTGTCCCGTCGAGCTCATTAGGAGTGTTGAGCACGTCGCACGCGTGCCAGGTGGCAGGAGCGTTGAGGGCCGCTGACTTTCTCCGGCCACAGCCAATCATCCGCTCGGAGATATCGACTCCTACGACTTCATGCGCTCCGTGATTCCAGAGCGACAGAGTGTCGGTTCCGCCTGCACATTGCAGGTGGATCGCTCGATTGCACCAATCTTCAAGGCCATCAAGGAAGCTGAATTCTGGTGGGCAGAAGTTCTTGCCGCCTCTTCGCAGGAACTCGATGTCGGCTTCGATCTGCTTTTCGTAGGCGATTGCGGCGGCGTCCCAAGCCTCACGGTTCTGGGCATGAAGTTCCTGGATGTCCATGGGCCCAGATTATGCAGTCTCTCCTGGACTAGAATCAGAGTGAGGATCACAGTGTCTGAAACGATTGAAACCCTACTGACCGAGACTCGACAATTCAAGCCGAGCGCTGAATTCACCTCCACCGCAAACGCATCTTCAGAAGATATCTACGCCCAAGCTGAGGCTGACCCCGAGGGCTGGTGGGCTTCCTGGGCTGAAAAGCTCGACTGGTACAAAAAGTGGGACACGGTTCTAGAATGGAACCGACCATTCGCCAAGTGGTTTATCGGCGGCAAACTCAACGCCTGCTACAACTGCGTTGACCGCCATGTCTCTGCCGGCATGGGAGACAAGATCGCCTTGATCGGCGATGGCGAGCCGGGTGATATTCGCAACTTCACCTATTCCCAAGTCAAGGACCGCGTTTCGCAGATCTCGAACGGTCTGAAGGCGATGGGAATCGGCAAGGGAGACATCGTCTGCCTCTACATGCCTATGGGCCCTGAGCTCGCGATGACGATGCTCGCCTGTGCTCGCATCGGTGCTCCTCACTCCGTGATTTTTGGCGGCTTCACCGCAGAGTCGATTGCAGATCGAGCAAACGACTGCGGCGCAAAGGCGATCGTCACCTCTGATGGCACCTGGCGACGAGGCAAGATTGTTGAGCTCAAGAAGATTGTAGATCAGGCCATGGAGCTGGGCTGTCACACAGTCAAGAACGTCCTCGTCTTCGAACGAGTCGGAGCTCCTGGAACTGAAACAAACGGCCAGGCCGCACCAGACTATAACCAAGGAACCTGGGTTGAAGGACGCGATGAGAGAGCAGCAGATGTCGTGGACACGGCATCGACCGACTGCCCCTGCGAGGAGATGGACGCCGAAGACCTGCTCTTCATTCTTTACACGTCCGGCTCGACCGGAAAGCCGAAGGGCATCATGCACACAACCGGCGGCTACCTCACCGGAGTCTCCGCGACATCCAAGCTGGTTTTTGACTTCAAGGACACCGACGTTTTCTGGTGTACCGCTGACTGTGGCTGGATCACCGGCCACAGCTACGTGGTCTATGGCCCGATGTCGAACTGCGTCACCCAAGTGATGTACGAAGGCGCCCCGGACACTCCCGGCAAGGACCGGTTCTGGAAGATCATCGAGCAGCACGGCGTCTCCGTGCTCTACACAGCACCGACTGCAATCCGCACGTTTATGAAGTGGGGCGAGGAGTATCCAAACGGCTGCGATCTGTCTTCACTTCGCCTACTGGGATCGGTCGGCGAGCCGATCAATCCTGAAGCCTGGATGTGGTACCACAAGGTCATCGGCAACGAGAAATGCCCGATCGTTGACACGTGGTGGCAGACCGAAACCGGCGGCATCATGATCACTCCGCTGCCTGGCATCGTTTCGACCAAGCCTGGTTCGGCAACCCGCCCATTCCCTGGTGTTGGAGCGACCATCTACTCTGAAGAAGGAGTGGACCTGGGTGCGAACAGCGATGGCAAAGAGGCAGGCGGATTGCTTGTTCTGAAGCGACCGTGGCCCTCCATGCTCCGCGGCATCTGGGGTGATGAGGACCGCTACCGCGATGTCTATTGGTCCAAGTTTGACGACGCTTACTTTGCAGGTGATGGCGCGAAGCGCGATGCAGATGGGTTCTTCTGGCTTCTCGGTCGCGTAGACGACATCATGCTCGTCTCGGGCCACAACATCTCGACGATGGAAGTCGAATCGGCGCTGGTCGACCACCCTGCGGTGGCCGAGGCAGCCGTTATCGGCAAGCAGCACGAGGTCAAGGGCCAGGCGATCGCTGCCTTTGTAATCGTAAAAGCAGGCTACGAAGCAACAGACGAACTCCGCAAGGAGATCCGGATGCACGTGGGTCAGAAAATCGGGCCTGTGGCTCGACCTGATGACCTAATCTTCACTGCTGACGTGCCCAAAACACGGTCCGGAAAGATCATGCGGCGCCTGCTCAGGGACATCGCTGAAGGCCGAGTTCTAGGCGACACGACGACCCTCGCTGACCCGAATGTTGTTGCCAGCCTACAGACGGAGCACGACAAAGAAGGCCAATAAACAGGCATTTTTGACGGCCAGTGAATCGTGCACAATTAAGTGGATGAGGCTCTTGGTTGTCAGACAGGACAGGTTGGGCGATGCACTTTTGTGCACGCCCGTCCTGCGTGCTATCCGAGAGGCTCTGCCCAATGCACTCATCACGGTGCTCTGCCGTCGGGACACGATCGACGTGTTTTCGCGGTGCAGCGCGGTCAACAACGTGATGACTTCGCTGATCGGTGGCGGCGAGTTTGACAAAGCGATCCTGATGCGGCCCTATTCAGACGACGTGGCCGTGGATCTTCATAATTTGGGAGTCGACACGATCGCCGGATGTGGCGCATCAGAACCTGGACTGCTCACCAAGGATGTCGGCTCGGCAAACGAGTGGACGCAGCATGAAGTTGAACGCCAGGCAGCGTTGGCATCAGCGACCCTCGGCATCGAGTTGAAGCCGGGCAGAATCGAGTGCATTCCTTTCCGTGATGAGTTCTCCCGTTCTGGTGTGTTGACTCCTAAGTGGGGTTTCTTTTGTGTATCGCCTGGCACGGGCGGATCAGCAAGGGCTTGGCCCGTCTCGCACTACGCTGAGTTGGCGGATTTGGTGGCTCGCAAGACAGAATTGAAGCCGGTAATCATGGGTGCGCCCGGCGAAGAGGACCTGTGTCAAGAGCTGGACATGGCCATGGAGTCTGATGCGATGAG
>JALGYA010000111.1 GCA_029824475.1 Fimbriimonadia bacterium
GATCCTCCAAAGGTGCCATGCCTTTGGAGGCGCTAGATTAAGGGTGCGCTGAAGATACTTCAGCGTCAGCTCATCGCTGCCGTCGCGGTACGACATTTCGGCCAAGATCAAAGCCGCTTGTGCCCTGGAAGGCGGTGGCAGGAGCGCACCGGGGTTTCGGCCACCGGGGAATCCACCAGGGATCGCAACTCGGTCGTCCATCGCCAACCCATGGAGCTTCATGCGGCTGGCCGCAGTTTTGCTTTTGGCTGTTTCGAGCACCCGGAACAGCTCTTCATCATGCTTGGGCTCCTTCTTGAGGCTCGTATAGGCAGCGGCATACTTGCCTCTTCGGATCAGTGATTCCACCACTCCTAACCGCGCATCTCTGCGCCACATGAGAGGAGCTTTCAGGCTGGTATCACGAAACATCTTCTCGGCAAGATCAAAGTCCAGAGAGTAAGCGGCAAGCCAGGCACAGTCGAGTCGCCATTGCCATCCATCCACTGGGATCTGCTTCTCTTCATCCTGTTTCGTCCCGCTCGTCTTGATGCCGACAAACGGCAGTCTGCCTCCCTCTTCAAAGATCGACTCCGGCATTTGATCAATCAGCTTTAGGTTCAACTTGAGCGCTTCAGCCCAATCTTCATCATCCAAGGCAAATGTGACCGAATCCACCAGGTTCTTTTGATCCTGGTTCAGAAAGGTCCAAGTCTCCATCGCGGCCATTACCCCTGCGGTGGGCGGCAGGGGCGGCCTTGGATCCTGGAAAACAACAAAGGTAGCAAGGAGCGCAATCATGTCTTGACTGTGCTTATTTGACGTCTCAAGTCTTCCCTTCGCTGCGCCCGATGATAGACCCACCCCAAGCCGTCCGTTGGCACTCTCGTGTGTATACTGCCAACTTACAGGTTTTGAGCGAACTTAGGTTCAAACAGGGCCAATTGTGAGGAATTAAGAAAGCCAAATGAAGCTTCAGCCACTCCATGATCGCATCGTTGTGGAAGCAGCCGAGAAGGAAGAGACAACTGCCTCCGGCATCATCCTTCCCGACTCTGCTCAGGAAAAACCCCTTCGCGGAACAGTCATCGCAGTCGGACCCGGCAAGGTTCTCGACAGCGGACAGACAGCCGAAGTCGGCGTCAGCAACGGCGACACCGTTCTCTACGGCAAGTACGCAGGCACCGAAGTCAGCGTAGACGGCAGCGATTACATCATCCTTCGCTCCGACGACATTCTCGCGGTAGTCGAGTAAACAGAAATGGCATCCAAAGATCTTAAATTCGGCGCAGACGCGCGCGGCACACTTGAAGCCGGCGTCGATCTGCTCGCCAACGCAGTCAAAGTCACCCTCGGACCCCGTGGACGAAACGTGGTTCTCGAGCGCAAGTTCGGCAGCCCGACAGTCATCAACGACGGCGTCACCATCGCCAAGGAGATCGAGGTTGAGGACCGCTTCGAGAACATGGGCGCACAGCTCATTCGAGAAGTCTCCAGCAAGACCAACGACCTCGCAGGCGACGGCACCACCACTGCCACAGTGCTCGCACAGGCCATCTACAAAGAAGGCGCACGCAACGTCGCTGCTGGCTCCAGCCCGCTCGCGATCAAGCGCGGCATCGACAAGGCAGCTGACGTCATCGTCGCTGAGCTCGAAAAGCTCTCCACACCGGTCAAGGGCCGCAAGGACATGGTCGAAGTTGCCACCATCTCAGCCAATAGTGCTGATATCGGTGAGCTCGTTGCTGAAGTGATCGATACAGTCGGTCAGGAAGGCGTTGTCACCGTCGAGGAGAACAAGGTCTCCATCGACACAGGCTTCGAGATCGTTGACGGCCTCCGCTTCGACAAGGGCTACATGAGCCCCTACTTCATCACCAACCCCGACCGCATGGAGACGGCTTACGACGAGCCGCTGATCCTCTTCTTCGAGAAGAAGATCTCCAGCGTTCAGGACCTGGTTCCGATCCTCGAGAAGGTCATGCAGACAGGCAAGCCTCTCCTGGTCATCGCTGAAGACATCGAAAACGAAGCTTTGGCAACTCTGGTTCTCAACCGAATCCGCAGCGGCCTGAAAGTCGCAGCCGTCAAGGCCCCCGGCTTCGGCGATCGACGCAAGGCGATGATGGAAGATATGGCCATCGTCACAGGCGGCCAGTTCATCACAGAAGACCTCGGCCTCAAACTCGACAGCGTCACGATCGACCAGCTCGGCTCCTGCGACAAGCTCGTGATCACCAAAGACGGCACAACGATCGTCGGCGGAAAGGGTGAAAAGTCGGACATCGAAGGCCGAATGAACCAGATCAAGCAGCAGATCGAAGGCACAGACTCGAACTACGATAAAGAGAAGCTGCAGGAGCGGCTCGCTAAGCTTTCCGGCGGCGTTGCTGTCCTGAAGGTCGGCGCTGCTACTGAGACAGAGATGAAGGAGAAGAAGGCTCGCATCGAAGATGCTCTGGCTTCAACTCGCGCATCGCTGGAAGAAGGCATCGTCCCCGGTGGCGGCACTGCTCTCCTCAAAGCTGGCAAGGCTCTTGCTGATCTCGAGGCTGAAGGCGACGAGCTGACAGGCGTCAAGATTGTCAGCAAGGCCATCGAAGCTCCTCTCTGGACCATCGCATCAAACGCTGGTGTTGAGGGTTCAGTTGTTGTCTCCAAGGTTCTTGAAGGCAAGAAGGGCATCGGCTTCAACGCTGAGACTCTTCAGTACGAAGACCTCGTTAAGTCTGGTGTCGTAGACCCAACAAAGGTCGTTCGCACGTGCATCCAGAATGCCTCCTCCATCGCAGGCCTGCTGCTCACCACAGAGTGCGCAATCGCAGAGCTGCCTGAAGAAGAAGACGAAGGCCACGACCACTAATCTCGGCCCTCAGTAGTCAAGCGCCCAGCCTCCTTTGGAGTGCTGGGCGCTTTTTTGTTCTGGATTGGTCACAAAACTTGGCGGTGTGTGTATGCTGTTCCTAGCAAGGGAAAAAGAATGACATCAATCCCCCCACAAGCTCCAAAGAAGAAGAACAGCAACCTTGTCTGGATCCTCGCGATTGTCGGCATTGCTGGCTGTGGCTGCATCGGTGTTCTCGGCGCGATCCTCTTCCCTGTCTTCAGTCAGGCTAAGCTGGCGGCCCACAAGACCGCTTTTGTCTCCGACGGCAAGCAGCTCGCCCTGGCGACCCTTATTTATGCATCAGACAACGAGGATGCTCTCCCGCTGGCTCCAGGCTGGCATGATGCCCTCAGAATCTACATGCGAGATGAGGATACAGCCATCCTCGAACCAGGCAACGTGAATGACACTGATTTCACTTTCGGCTACTTCGAGCCGATTGCTGGCTGGGACACCTTCTCCTTTGAGTTCCCGGATCTGACGCCCATCTATTTCACGTCGAGCACACTTGGGCCAAGTCCAGTTTCGAATCCTGAGGACTTTGCGTATCCCTTCCATGAGGACGGAATCGTGGTCAACGTGGACGGCAGTGTCGATGTGATCAACTACGACGAATCTGAATACTACGATTGGGCGCCAGAGCCTCTTACGTTTGGCTCAGGCGACGATTAGATGTTCGACTTCACGATCAACGACGTCCTCCAGCACAAGCGGTGGTTCATCATCGGTGGCATTGCCCTGGTCTGCTTCCTGGTTCTTCCGTTGAACTGCCTTTCAGCGGTTTCTAACATTGCGGAAGCCCTCAAGCCGATGACCAAGAGCCAGGCGCTCCGGAGAGCAGAGCGAATCTCGTTCGCTTTGTCGTTCTACATGTACAACCACGACGAGCGCTATCCGCTGCCCCACAACTGGCACAAGGCGGTCAAACCAGTCATCAGGGACCGCAAACTCCTGAAGCCGATGCGCCTGCGAGGCGGCAAGGCTTCGTATGCGCTTTTCGATGGAATCGCTGGGTGGCAGCAGACTGAAATAGCCTCAGCTGTTCCGCTCCTGTTCACTTCAGGCAACCTGAAGGCAAGCCCTTCCGGAGCTCTGCATGACATGACCTTCCCGTTTGACGGCATCGGCATCATCGATCCCACCCACGGAGAGGCGGTCGAGGTCCTGGAGGCGGATGCAGCTGCCTACGACTGGGATCCCACCCCAAAATCTCCGCACGAAGTCTATAACATTGATCGGCAGGGTCAGTAGATAGAACCTGCAGGATTCACAGATGAAGACAGACGAAAAAACCCGGAGACGACAGATCATGCTCGTCATCCTGGCCGTACTTGCTCTCTGTGCAGTTATCCTGCTCGTTGTCTTTGTTTGGCCCAGGGTCACAATCATCAGCGACATCTCCGGCGGGCGCTGAGAAGTGCGTTTGAAGGGCATCTTGCAGCCCACCTACGCGTCTGTCTGAGTATCATGTCCAGCACAGAGGCATTGATATGAGCGAAGAGATGGCACAGGATCAGGAAAAGGCCGCCCCCAAGCAGAACGGGGCGATTATCGCAGTTGTATGCATCGTAATTCTCGGCGTGGTGCTCTACCCCACCATTTCAGGAATGCTGGGCGGCGGGGCTAAGGCAACGTCCACGCAGCGGATAAAGGCTCTCACGGCTGGAGTACTGCTCTACGCGGCAGCCAACGACAATAAACTCCCGGCAGGTTCGACCTGGATGGATGCCGTGGCGGAGTACGTCAAGGACCCAGAGGCATTCGAGCCACCAGTCCGTGAGGGCGTCGAGACCGGCTACTCATTCAACGCTGCGTTCAAAAGCAAGAAGATCGACTCATTCGAGGATCCGAGCAAGGCCCCCATTATTTTTGAAGGCATGTATTCGGGTCGAAACATGCTCGGCAGATACGTCACCGCGGCATTCTCTTGGGATGGCGAGTGCATCATGGGCATGGCTGACGGCAGCGTCAAATCATTCAATGAAGTAGATGCTGAGCCGCTCGACTGGCCTCAGGCAGGCGCCATGACAATGGGCGCTGGCGGCGGCGGCGGCGGTCCTGAGTAAACAGGACCACTCACATCACCCTAGAAGCGGGCCGATCAACATGATCGGCCCGTCTTTCATTTAACAGGGCAATAATAGAGCCAAGAGGAATGAGATCTGCAGTTCCGCCCCCTGGGAGGGAGTCTATGAGGCTCCGGCGGTTCGACTTCAAGCGAGTCGGTCCGTTTCTTCGCTGGTCAGTCGGGCTCGCGACAGGTG
The DNA here is from genome assembly GCA_029824475.1 of Fimbriimonadia bacterium. GTDB lineage: Bacteria > Armatimonadota > Fimbriimonadia > Fimbriimonadales > Fimbriimonadaceae > JALGXY01. Next base: position 5,131 of record JALGYA010000111.1, read on the forward strand.
GATTCAGTCTCCTCTGGTTCCTGGCTCCACTGTACAGCGGATGCTATGCGTCCCCATCCAGCTCGGCGATGTCGAACATCAAGCAGTTGGCATTGAGCATGCACATCTACGCCGTAGACCACGAAGATAGACTTCCCTTAGAGCCTGACTGGGGTGAAGCGGTCTACCCATATGTCAAGAACTGGGACATCTACAGCCCTCCTCAAAACTGGTTCGATGGTCTCACCTATTCCATGAACAGGCAGCTTGCAGGAGCAGACCTCCAGGCCATTCCGGAACCTCATGAAACACCCCTGCTCTTCATGTCCACTCTGCTTGAGCCGGGGCGGCTTGGCGCCATACGCGATATCGCGTACGATGAGGAGGGTCACACCTTCCTCGCGATGGTCAACACGAGCGCAAGAAGGGTCGATCGCGCCCAGATCGCTGACCTTGTCTGGCGGCCGAAGTTCTCATTCCAAGTGACTGAGGTCGAGGGCGATCCTCTCATGCGTGATCTGCAATGAGATCTGCCGTCCCTCCCCCTGGTTCCAACCGACGAAGGTTTCGAACGTCGGCGCAAGGCATACGAGAGGGAGAACCTCACCCAGCCTGGACAGTTGTGGCCCTGTTGGTTTTCGCCATTCTGATCACAGCGATTCTCTTTCCCGTTTTCGCAAGCTCCAAGGGGAGCAGACGGAGGCCCGAAGTCTCCCAGATGAAACAGCTGGCTATGGCTCTGCTAATCTATGCGGCAGACCACGACGAGCACATGCCGCTTGCTGAGAACTGGCTGGACGCGTCAGCGGCCTACTCCAAGACTGCTAACCTCCACAAGCTGCCTGCGGAGGGAGACTTCTGGCCTCGCGCCACCTTCAACAGACATGTCTCAGGGATCTCGATTGACTGGAACGCTTCCGTCTCGACAGTTCCCATGCTGTTCACATCGGCGATTAGAGACCCAAATCCTGTCGGCGATGAGAGCAACATGATCTTTCCGTACCATGACAATGCACTCGTTGGATTCATGGATGGCCACGTTGCAGGACTCAGGCCGACCCGCACTAAAGAACTGATCTGGAGCCCACCAGATCCTGTCGACGCAGGAGGTGATGAGTGACCGCCATCCCTCCTCCCAACCGCAGCACCGGACCATTCATCACCTTGTTTCGTCGGACACCCTGGTGGAAAGTCGGGATCAGCCTTCTTCTATGCTTCTTTCTGACCGCCCTCCTCTTTCCTGTGTTTGCAGAGGCAAAGATCTCAGACCATCGCTATAGCAGTGCATCCGTGCTGAGAATGCTGGGCACGGCGATGCACATATACGCTGCTGAGAATAACGATCATCTCGCTCCAGCCGCCGGTTGGCAGGGGGCGGTCTTGCCGTACACCAAGAACCCTCGTTACTTCATAGCCAGAGACGAAGAGAAGAATCTAACGGACCGGGCGAATGCCTACAACCTCAAGGTCTCATCGGTCGATCTTCAGCGCATCAAAGACAGCGGCACGACGCCCTTGTTTTTCGTTTCGAGCCTGACGGACAGCAATCCCTCTGGCGGCTCGGGAGACGCCTACTTTGAAAAGAACGGCTACACCCGGATGGCCATGGCAGACACCAGGATAGAGATGATCCACCGTGACCACATCCTCGACTACCAGTGGGAACTGACTCTCCTTCCAGCTGGTCAATATGAAATGAACACGCCATGAATTCAGCTGTCCCGCCCCCTGGTCACCGGCGCGTCCGCTATCGGACGAGGCCCAGGAAGGTGCTTCCCTTGATCATGGCAGGCACTCTGGTCTGCATCGGAGCTGGCATCGCTTGGGCTGAATCGTCACAGTCGTACATCATCGCCTGCGGACCCCACTTAGACCACATGGTGATTGCAGAACTGGATTATGCGCTCCGCGTATACGCGGCGGATCATGATCAAAAGTTGCCTCTTGCCGAAAACTGGCTTGAGGCCATCGCTGGTGACTCCACGGACGAGGGCATCTTTACTTCCGACGACAGTTCTCTCAACGGTCTCACAATTGCCTTCAACGCAAACCTCTCTGGTGCATCATTGCCCGACATCCCCATGCCGCATGAGGTGCCTGTTCTGTTTGTTTCTACGCTGGAAGAGCCAGGCCAGTCTGGTGGCCTTGAGGACGTGGCCTTCGATGAGACGAATTGGACTTACGCATCAACAGCTGATGGCGACTTCGGACACGAATTTCGAGACTGGCTAGAAGAGTACAACTGGTCACCTGGGTTCATCCTGGCATCGGCGGAAGTGACGCCATGAAGTCCGCCGTCCCTCCTCCTAATCGCAAGCTGAACCCAGGGCAGGCCACAATAGTTAGGATCATCTGGGCAATTGCAGGCATTGTCCTGCTGCTGAACTTGTATGTTAGCCGTTTCGCCATTACACGGCGCGATCATATGCGAATCGAAAACCAATCGGCCATCAAGCAGCTAGGAAGAGGACTGCTGATGTACGCACAGGACCACGACGACCATCTTCCTGGTGCTGATAACTGGAGGACCGCGGCCCTGTATTACATTGACGGCCATTTATCAGTGACCCCAGAGGGGAAAGACTTTGCCAACACATCCTTTGCACTCAACGGCCACCTTGCCGGGATCGCACGGTCCAGGATTCCAGGGCAGGACAAGACCGTCCTGCTCTTCCTTTCGGACCTGAAGGACGCGGAGCCTGTGGGCGCACGACGCGATCTGGCATTTACTTCTAGTGGTGATACGATCCTCTGCATGGCAGACGGATCTGCTCGAATCGCATCGGACAACAGAATGGAACTGTTCGGCTGGTACCCCGTCCTTGGTCCAGAGCCTGTTCTCACTGCAGATGAGGATGGGGAGGGCATTCCATGAAATCAGCCGTCCCCCCGCCCGGCCTCCGGCATAGGTTCAGAAGAGTGAGCCCGAAGTGGGGGAAGATTATGAGGGCTGCCATCACGCTGACCGGAATAGGGTTCGTCCTCTTCCAAGGCTGTTCAATACTTGCAAACTCCTCTCACTATCCGGGCGGTCGTCGATACTCCACGTTCTCAAACATGAAGCAGGTCGCCACGGCGATCAGCATCTATGTGGAGGACAACGCGGGACTTCTCCCAGCTGCCGCCAACTGGCATGACAGCACCTGGCCCTACGCTAGAGACCCTGACTTTCTGACCGTGCTCCCCGATGATCAGACTGGCAGCGTCTCTGGCATCGCCTACAACGCAGCTCTTTCTAAAGCGCCAATAGAGCGCATCATTGAACCCGGAAAGGCTCCCATGCTCTTTACATCCCAGATTTCAGGCGCCTCACCCGCTGGAGGACAGGAGATACTGGGTTACAGCGCTCAAGGCCTGTCAATCATCGCTGCCGCAGACACCTCAGCACAACGAGTAAAGCAGAGCAGCGCCGCAGCCTTGGACTGGAACCCTGAGTTGAGGGACAAGCTCTACTCAGATCCCCTCCTCCAGAGCATGAGCGGAGTCCGTAACATTCGGCTGACGCTCTCGCAAGGAGAGACTACAGTCCAAGAAATCGTATCACTGATCCTAAGCTCTACTGAAGAAACTCACGGTCGCCTGACCATAGCTGAGAATTGGCACAGGATGCCAAAGGAGACAGGCCCACGAGGCCCCGGCCCTATCAGCTCCGAGGTCCACACCTTCGCGTTCAATCCCTCCCTGGCCGGCCGCAGCCTCACGGACCTTCCTCGCCCCGAATTGACGCCTCTGGTTTACACAGCCGCGCCTCTGAGAGCAGGCACCAGGGATATCCCTGTGGAACTCACCTATCCGTACGCTGGCTACGCGATTCTCGGCATGGCCGATGGCTCTGTGAAGACGATATTGAGAAGCTCCACCATCGAATTCGACTGGAATCCTTCAAGAGCTGCTGCCCCAAAGTAGAAGCAGTCGAATCAGGCTTCCGCGCCTGATTCGACTGCTCTGAATAGATGATCCAGGCTCAGTCAGTCTTCAGAGCCATCCGGAACTGGGCGTGAGTTGGAGGAATGCCCGGCTGTAGGATAACGTCGTTCATTTCAGCCTCCATCAGCACAAATTCCATCTCCTTCACGCTGAACCACATGTTTCCAAGTGATCCGGTTGGCTGGTCGCCTTCGAGCTCGCTGTAGGCGTATTTGATCTTATAGCAGTCGATGCCCAACGCCTTCTCCTTCCCTTCCAGCGTG
>JALGYA010000318.1 GCA_029824475.1 Fimbriimonadia bacterium
ATGGCGGTCTATGACAGCCTCAAGCAGATCGATGGTACGCCCTACGAAGACTCTGTTTCACTCTGGATGCTCTGGCCCATCTTCCCTTCCGACACGTTCATGGAGGAGGCTGAGCTCAATCTAGGCGTCCACATCGAGAAGCTCGGCTCTGCAGGAATCGGCGCGGCGAAGCAGCTGAACGGCTGGGTCTCAGACCAGACTCACGGGCGCGTCAAGAGCGTCGTCGATGACCTGACCGAGCAGCAGATGTATCTTGGGGCGATCGCTTCACTGCTGGAGTTGTCCAATCCGGCTGATGTCAAGAGGTCCAGACTTTCTGCAGCCTACGAAATGACGTCTGCTTCGTTCGCCAGCGGAGCCATTGAAGTTCAGGTCATTAAAGGGCGTCTGGAGAATCTCACTCACACCACCTTGCTGAACATGGCCTCCGGCCTGGAGCAGAGCGATGAAGACTTCCCTGGACTCAGCGTGGCTGGGCAGTCTGACCTCAAGGGCCGCTTGACAGACCAGGGGATGGGCTACATATTTGAAGGACCGGTCGACCTCTCGGTTATGGCCAGCGAGATGAACGGTGAGTACCGGATGGACTCGCTCATCGATGACTTTGAGTTCAACATCGACGGGGACGGCGTCATCGATTCAGAGGCCTTGGTCTTGGTCAGAGACAGCCAAACGGACGTGATTATCGCCGCGGCTTACGTCAAGCCGTAATCCTGCTGGTATCGTCTGCAAATGACTCCCGCAAAGGCAGCGATTCTCGTTTATGCTCTGGCAAACATCGGCATGGGGCTCCACGGCGGCTTGGGCCCCGCGCAGAGCCCCGAGTCCCTCATGGGAGGGGTTGGCGCTGGAGTTATCCTTCTCATCGCATTTGCGCTGACGATGAAGCTCAAGACTCCCAGGGCGGGATACATCACAGCCCTCGTTATCGCGGTCGCGCTGCTCGGCCGGTTCACGCCGGACCTGATCGAACTGCAAAAGCCGTATCCACACGGAGTGCAGGTGTTATTGGGCGTCGCGGTGATCGTGATTCTTCTCGGCGGACACCTCGCCACAATGAAGGCGAAGAAGGCCGCCGAGCCCGACTCAGACTAAACGAAGAACTCGAAGTCTTCGAGTCTCGCCGTCAGCGACTTCAGGAATTTGCCTGCGGTCGCGCCGTCCACAATCCGGTGATCGTACGTGAGCACCAGGTTCATGATCGAGCGAACAGCGATCATTCCATCGATGATCACCGGCCTCGGCTTGATTCCGTAGATGCCAAGGATTCCTGCCTGCGGGGCGTTGATCATCGGCGTGCCGAGCACGCCACCGTAGCTGCCAGGATTCGTGAGCGTAAACGTCACGCCCTTCACGTCCGAAGGATCGAGAGAGTTGTTCCGAGCCTTGCCTGCGATCTCATTGAGATCCTGCGCCATCTCGAGCAGGTTCTTCGATTCGCAGTTGCGCATGGCGGGAACGATCAATCCGCCGGAGCCATCTTTGCCCAGTGACACCGCCACACCGATGTGGACGCGGTTGTTGATCGTGATGGTTCCGTCATCAGCCAGTGAGCTGTTGAGCGCCGGGAACTCCATGAGAGTGTCCGCGGCGGCCTTGATGAAGAACGGTGTATAGGTCAGCTTGACGCCGTACTGCTCCTGGAATGCGGCCTTGTTCTTGGTGCGGAACTTGACCATGTCCGTGACATCGACTTCGACGAGCGTAGAGACAACCGGCACCTTGGAGCTGGTCACCATGTGCTCGGCGATCATCTTGCGCATGCCCTTGAGCTTTTGGGTCTCCTGTTCGGGAGTCGTCGGCTCCGGCTCGGCAGCGCGGATCTGGATGGGAGCGCCAATCGCTGTGCCGATATAAGGGCGCAGCTTGATGTAGCCTTCCAGGTCCTTTTTGGTGACGCGTCCGCCCTGGCCCGTGCCGGGAATCCTGGCGAGCTCAGCATCAGTGACGCCCTGCTCCTTTGCCATCACGCGGACGATGGGCGTGTAGAACTTCTTGCCGTCTGCAGTGACGACTGAGCTGGGCGCTTCAGCAACGGGTGCGGCGGCGACTGCAGGTTCGGGAGCAGCTGGCGCTTCAACCTTCGGCGGCTCGGGCGCTTTCTCAACGACAGGCTCTGGCTTGGGTGCTTCAACAGCCTTCTCAGCCGGGGCCTCGGCCATCATCTTCTTGGCCTTCTTTTCATCCTCTTCGAGGATTCCCATCGCCGCGAAGACTTCGACTTCGTCGCCTTCAGCGATGATGATCTTTGCGAGAAATCCAGACGCGGGGGCCTGCAGCTCCTGATTGACC
>JALGYA010000112.1 GCA_029824475.1 Fimbriimonadia bacterium
CCGCCGTAATCTGAACGCCATTGAGCCTCAGAAGCGATGACCGGACCTGTTTGTACGACCGGCCATCATCACTCATCCCGAGCAGTTTCAGCAAGTCGCCGAATACAAATTTGATGCTGGAGGATTCAAATCCCTGCTCTCTCGCGAAGTGCATCAAGGCCAGATAGACCGGCTCGTCTCCTGCTGTCGGCAGTCCGTAAGCCTCTGATCCATTCACGATCCATTTGCGCTCAACCGCAGCGCCGGCTGGAGTCGTCGAGTAGTCTACAAACGACATGGAGGTCATCCCTTTCGGAGCCCGATTGCTCAGCAGGGCGAAGGGGTACTCGGCTAGGTTTAGCTCGTCCTTCGTGATCATGTCCGGCAATTGCGGCTGATCAGGTCTGCTGTGGGGGCTGGGATGCTGCATCAGAGATTCTTTCTCTTGGGTCGCATTATGCTAAAAAAACAACCCCATCCGCACCGGTTAAAAAACATGCTGTTCTTAACAACACTCTTTAAACAATATTACGGCTGCTTATCCGCATCGCAATTTGAACCTAGCAAGCGCTGCTTTTCCACCGTTTCGTTGTCTCAATGCACGGTTTAAAAAACGTCCATTTGATTCGCTTCACGGTCTATGCCACAGATACCTGTTTCATCTCACGGATTCAAGCCATTTCTCTTGCTTCAGAAAACGGTTTGGTTACCGAAGTGAACCTGAACACTTGTTTCGAATCACGGAATGATTGGACCATTCCTTGCCTCAGATCACGGTCATCCGTGCATTGAAGCAAGAACCGTGCTTTGACACAAGCCGAATTTCCTTCGATTTCCAGCCCTGATTTTAGCCCGCGCCAGCATCTTCGCCGTTTTGCTCAGCGTCCATCTAATGAGCCCGCCATCCGAATGAGCGTCATTGCAGTCATCAACCACAAGGGAGGATCCGGAAAGACGACCACAGCGGTCAATCTTGCCGCTGGCCTCGCCCTGCTCGGACGACGAGTGCTGCTCATCGATCTCGACCCCCAAGGGCATGCCGCCTACGGCTTCGGGCTGGCTGGCGACGCACCAGGAAAGACGAGTATCGCGGAGGTGATGGATCCCGACCCAGAACTGCGCCAGCCGCTCACTGATGCTGTCGTAGAATCCGGCCTTGAAGGCCTGGGAATTGCCGCCTCCGATGTCCGCCTCAGCCGCACAGCAGGGAACCTCCCCAGCGCACCCTTCCGAGAGACAATTTTGGCCAAAGCGCTCAAGGGGTATCAGGCTGACTACGACGCGATCATCATCGACACGATCCCCAGCCTGCAGGACCTCTCGATCAACGCAATCGTCGCAGCAGACAAGCTGCTCATCCCGGCGCCTTTGTCCGGCCACTCGCTTGATGGCTTATCCCACCTTTTGAAGTCAATAAACACCTATAAGGACGGCTCAGACTTCGACTGGCGCATCCTAAAGACCTTCGTCACGGGCTACGGCCGCAAGCGCCAGGGCGAGGTGATTGAGATGCTCGAACCGGTCAAGGACAAGATCCTCAAAACCGAGATTGCACGCAGCGAATCGATCGAGCGCAGCCAGATCACACCGACCAAATCGGGGCTCCTCCAGCCGGTCATTCTCGGCCCCAGATCCAAGGGCCGCGACGACTTCAAAAAGCTTGCCGCTGAGATTGACAAACTCTGGCTGAAGGGCAGGAAGAAGAAGGCATGAACCTCAAGAGCAAACTGACCGAAGCCGCCCAGGGCGCCAAGCACGATGAGTCGATGCTCGCCGACGACCGGCCGCGCCTCACACAGCTCCCCATCGACGCGATCGAGCCCGATCCAGATCAGCCCCGAAGCCGCCTCGGCGACGTCTCAGACCTCGTCGCCAGCATCAACGAGCACGGCATCATCCAGCCGATCATTGTCACGCCCGCAAAGAAGGGCAAGCACCGCATCCTGATCGGCGAGCGCCGATTCACCGCTGCGGTAGAGGCCGAACTCGCCACGATCCCCACGATCATCCGATCAGCTGAGGAGCACCACCGCCTCGAAATCCAGGTCATTGAGAACCTCCACCGCAAGGCTTTCACGCCAGTAGAGGAGGCCCGAGCCTACAAGCGCCTGATCGAAGAGCACAAGATGCGCCAAGAGGACATCGCCAAAGTCCTCGGCAAATCGCGCACCAGCATCAACCAGCAGCTCCGCATCCTAAAGCTGCCCAAAAAGATGCTCGACCGAGCCGATCAAAATGATTCGATAACCTCATCAATTCTCCTGGAGATCGCCAAAGAGCCGGACCGAGCAGTCCGCGAAGAGATGTTCAAAGCCGCAATGCAGGACGGTGCCACCGTCCGCGACCTCCGAAGCGTCAAGACCACCAAACAGGTCCACAAACGCACCACCAGCTCCCGCCGAATCCACCTCGACCGCTCCGAAGTCATCATCCGATTTGACGACGCAGAACACACAGAGGAGATGGTCATCGAAGCCCTCAAAGAAGCCCTCGAACAGGTCCTAAACGCCCCGGATTAGGTTCAAATGTCAGACGTCTGACATTTTCTGCACGGCTTTAGATCTAATGGATTGGCCCCCTCCCCCACTTGGGGTGGGGGAGGCTAGGAGGGGGCCGGCTCTCAGCCGGAATCTTTGGTGAGCGAAGCGAGCAGTTCTGGCAGTTAAGCCGCGCGGCCGGCAGCAAGACCGTCCGCTTCGCTCCCGGCCCCCTCTCTAACTCTCCCCCGCCCCAAGCCGGGGGAGAGAACCAATCTCCAGATCGCTCTGGGCAGGACAAGCTGTCATAGAGGATAGAATCTGACCGGGAGTCAAGGGTGTGCCATATCAATCTCGCAAAGTTGTAGTTCGTGCAAGGCGCCTTCGAGCCGATCAAACCAAAACGGAAGCGCGCTTGTGGTCGAAGCTTCGCAGAAGTCAAATCGGCTTCAAGTTCCGCAGACAATATCCGGTCGGACCGTACACCCTAGACTTCTATTGCTCTGAAGCCAGACTTTGCATCGAACTGGACGGAGACGTCCAGGCCGACAGAATTCAGCAGGACAAAGCTCGAGACGCCACGCTCAATCAGTGCGGCATTGAAGTGATGCGAGTGCACTCGCTGCACGCCTGGCGCAACCTTGATGGGGTCGTCGAAGAGATTCTCGCGAAGTGCTTCAAATTGACTGGATGCGATCCATTTCCTGACCTAGAGTGACCACCAGAGTCAGGAAGCCCGTTCATAGCGGGTTCCTTAAGCCTGTAGATTATTTCCTCCCCCAGCTTGGGGTGGGGGAGGATGCCCGAAGGGCAGGAGGGGGCCGGCTTCCAGCCGGAATCTTTGGTGAGCGAAGCGAACTTCTTGCCATTACAAGCGCACCAGACCCTAAGACCGTCCGCTTCGCTCCCGGCCCCCTCTCAGTCTCCCCCGCCCCAAGCGGGAGAGAGGCCAGAAGCAGACCCCTTGGGAAAAGCTCCTCCCCCAGCTTGGGGTGGGGGAGGATGTCCGAAGGACAGGAGGGGGTTGCGAGCGGAGCGAGCGGTCTTGTTGCCAGCCGCCAGCACCGGCCGAGGCGAGCCCTCTTTGGTAGACCCTCCCCCTCAATCTTCCCCGCCCCAAGCGAGGGGGAGAGGCCAAAAAAAGGACCCCCAGGAAATCAATCCCAGAGGGCCTCAATCAACCTAAATCAGGTTCAAATGTCAGACGTCTGACATTTTAGACACCCATCTGAACGGTGTCAAAGATAAGCGGATGAGCGTTCATTTTATCGATGCCAGCCGCCGAAACTTTCTTGTCAACAGAGATCTGCGCGATAGCCGTCACTCCGCCGCCAAGAACAATATTCTCCATCTCCTGGACACTCACGCCTTCGCCCTGCAGAATCTCAAAAACTGCGGCCAAAACGCCAACCCGGTCCTGATGCCGGATCGTAAGAACGTTCGAAGCTGTGCCGCCCTTGGAGATGTTCACGACGTTCGGAACGTGCCCGGTGTTGATGTAGCTGCCGACGATGTGAACCACCTCAGCTGCAACTGCCTCTTGAGCCTGCTCTGTCGAAGCCCCAATGTGGTGAGTCGCATAGATGCCGCCAGCATCCTTCAAAGGCCCGCCGTATTCAGTATCAGCAGCACCAGGCTCACCGATCATCACGTCGACGCCAGCGCGAAGCCGACCAGAGCCAGCCTCGGCAATCAGAGCCTCTTCGTCAACCACTTCAGCGCGGCTGGTGTTGATCAAAACCGCGCCATCGCGCATCGCGCCAAGGAACTCTTTGCCGATCATCCCCTTGGTTTTGGGGGTGAGGGCTGTGTGAAGGCTGATGAAGTCGGACTGGCGAGCAACGTCCATGAGGCTCTCAGCGCGGGCGATTCCGAGGGCTGCGGCGACCTCGGGTGTCATCCAGCGGCTGAACGCGATTACGTTCATGCCGAAAGCTTTAGCGCGAGGGATCATCTCCTGACCAATCGCACCCATTCCAACCAGGCCGAGGGTGCGGCCATACAGACCGAACGCCTTGCTGTACTTCTTCTTGTTCCACTTGCCGTCGCGCAGATCGACAACGCAGTCGCCGTAGTGGCGGTCACATGAGAGCATGTGAGCAAACGCCAACTCAGCAACAGCGATGCTGTTCTTACCGGGGCAGTTGGCCACTCGAGCGCCATTCTCGCTGGCAGCCTCGATATCGATCGTGTTGACCCCAGCACCAGCGCGAATGATCAGCGACAGGCTCGAAGCCGCCTCCACAACATCACGGGTCACCTTTGTCGACCGCACGACCAGAACCTCAGGGGAGAAATCAGCCGCTGCATCGCGCAGCGCGTCACCCTTCAAATCAGGGCTGAACTGGATGTCACAACCCAGCGCCGCCAGGCCATCTAAGGCCGACTTTTCAAGCTTGTCCGCAGCAAGAACCTTCATACGGGCCCAGTTTCTCACGCCCAGCCTGCCCAGCTTCAAATCTAGGCGGAAAGACTAGATGTGAACATTGGCCTGAAAACTGCAGTCTATGAGGCAGTGTCCCCAGCCTGGGAGGGCTGAAGGGCGGTGCTTTTGTGCCGCTTTGGGCGCAAAACCTTGGAAACAAGTACCCTTCCGGGTGGTTTGGAGGATCGACAGCTGATGGGCAGGGATGGCGAACAGACTAGAGCCGTTTGGGCACTGGTGCTTGCGGCACTAAAGGATGCTGGGGCATGTGCTGCAGCAACCTTCTGCACCGCCGCTCTCCTGCAGGGCTCGTTTAGGGGCGAAGGCGGCAGCCAATCCTGGCTCGTTTTGGCCATCGTTATCAACGCGTTCATCTTCCCGGCGTCAGCCTTCGGCATCCGCGTCTACCGGATCGCCTCCAAGTACTTCAGCTTCGGTGATTTCTTCCGTCTGGCTATCGCGAGCGGCTTCCTTTTCCTGATTTCTGCCGTGTTCATCGCGCTGGGGCCAGAAGCACCCGACCAGATGCGCGGCGTGGCGTTCCCGTTCTTTACGGCGCTGCTCACCTTCGTTTTCGCCAGCATGATCAGAGCCGGAGAGCGGCTCATCGCCTGGAAGCGGCCGCTGGCTGTTGCGGAACACCACAGCCTGAAGAGGGCCCTCATCATAGGAGCTGGCGACAGCGGCGAACTTACCGTTCGCGAAATGAAGCGATCGAGCGAGGCACGCTACATACCCGTCGGCCTCATCGATGACGACCCTCTCAAGGCGTCACTGCAGATCCACGGCGTTTCTGTTCTTGGGCACTCAGAAGATATTCCAGAGCTTGTCGAAGCGCTTGAAGTCGACACGATCCTCATCGCGATTCCATCCGGTGCGGGCTCCCAGATCAAGAAGATCGTCGACATCTGCACGCCCACCGGCGTCGAGATTCTCAACCTGCCTTCAATGAACTCCCTGATGGAGCTCAAGGGTCCGATTTCAGGCCGGTATAGAGAGGTCCAGATCGAAGACCTCCTCAGGCGAAAACCGGTCCCGATCGACAAGGAGATTCCGAAGGCCTATATCGGTGGAGAGAGGGTGCTTGTCACCGGCGGCGGCGGCTCAATCGGCTCTGAATTGGCACGCCAAGTCGTGAAGCTCTCCCCGGCAGCGATCATCCTGACCGGGAAGGGTGAAAACAGCCTCCACAGCATCCAGCTTGAACTCACCCAGACCACCGGCATCGTTCCTGAGGTCGTCGTGGCAGACGTCCGAGACGAAGACGCCATGCGCCGACTGTTCAAGCTTCATCGGCCGACTGTTGTGTTCCATGCAGCCGCCCACAAGCATGTCCCGCTGATGCAGGCGAACCCGATCGAAGCGATTCTCAATAACGTCCGCGGCACCTGGACTGTCGCTAAGCTCTCGCAGGAATTCGGCGTCAAAAAGATGATCTGCATCTCGACCGACAAAGCGGTCAGCCCGAGCAGCATCATGGGCGCTAGTAAGCGGGTCGCTGAACTCGTCGTCAACGCTCTCTCCCATCACAGCGAGACGGAGTACGCGGTTGTGCGATTCGGCAACGTTCTCGGCAGCCGCGGCAGCCTGATCCCGATCCTCTCTGACCAGATCCGGCGCGGCGGACCAGTCACAGTCACCCACCCCGAGATGACCCGGTTCTTCATGACCATCCCCGAGGCCGCGCAGCTCGTTCTGCAGGCTGGGGCGATGGGAAAACACGGCGAAATCTTCATCCTCGACATGGGTGAGCCGATCCGCATCCTTGACATGGTCAACGACCTGATCAAACTCCACGGCCTCACACCCGGCACGGACATCCGAATCGAATTCATCGGCACACGGCCAGGTGAAAAGCTCCACGAAGAGCTGACCCTAGGCAACGAGGAGCTTGTTGCGACAACTCACCCTAAAATCCGGCGCGTCGGCAACGATACAACCGGCGGAAAATCGCTCGATTGGGTCGAAGTTGAGGTCAACCGAATGCTCGACTTCTGCTCTGATGGCCAGGAAGACAAGGCTGCAGAGACCCTAATGAATCTAGCCTGGGGCAAAGCCGGCAGCGTCCAGATCGACATCGAAGAGCCTGAACAGTCGTCGCACGACGCTGATCTGACCGAAGCCTGAGGGAGCCAGAATCTTGGATTGGCTCCTCCCCCACGAATGGTGGGGGAGGATGTCCGAAGGACAGGAGGGGGCCAATCCAGCTTCTGGAGATCTCTGCCGCTCGCCAAAAACTTCAATGTGTGCCATGGACAGGCCGCTTTGGGCTTGTCCGTGTCTTAGTAGACGGCCGCACGGACAAACGCTGGAAGCGCCTGTCCATGGCACACTCGACGGGATGTGGGATTGGTCCCTCTCCCTCGAACGAGGGGGAGGTTAGGAGGGGGACAGATAAATCTTGAGTCTTAGAAACGAATGAGCAAGCGGCAGGCGGACGCTTCGCTTACGGCCCCCTCCCCAGCCCTCCCCCTGCTGCGCAAGGAGAGGGAACCAGATTGAGGCCCTCTTCTCAAGCAAGGGCGAGTGGGGACCGAGCCGACATCCAAAGAAGCCTGAGTGTCAAAATCACAAGCAATGAAGGCCGTGATTCTCGCTGCAGGCAAAGGCAGCCGCCTCTTTCCTGTGACCAAGGCGATTGCCAAACCCCTGCTTCCCCTGGCCAACCGGATGACGATGGAGTACGCCTTTGACCAGCTCAAGGCGTGCGGGATCACAGAGATTTGCGTTGTTGTCGGCGAGAATGAGCAGGAGATGCGGTCTGCCCTTGGGGACGGCGCGCAATTCGGGGTGAGCCTCAGCTTTGCGCTGCAGGACAAACCACTCGGCCTGGCTCATGCGGTTGGGTGTGCTGAAGAGTTCTGCGGCGGTGAGTCGTTCGCGCTCTATCTAGGTGATGCGATCTACTCCGGGTCGCTTGCGCCGCACGTCTGGCTGACGGCAAGATCGTCAAGCTGGTTGAAAAGCCGCAGAATCCCGAGTCGAATTGGGCGCTTGCCGGCTTCTACGTTTTTGGTCCAGAAATCTGGTCTGGAATCCACCGGGTGAAGCCCTCCGCTCGAGGCGAACTTGAGATCACCGACGCGATCCAAATCCTCATTGAAGACGGCCTCACTGTCCTTCCCGGGAAGTTCACTGATGACTGGTATTAACCAAGGGCGAAAACGTCATAGCGCCAGACGCAAAGATCGATGCCGAAATAGGTTCAAATGTGGTGGTGGGAGCAGGGGCTAGGGTTTCGTGTGACTTGCTTCAAAACACGGTTTGCCTTCCTGGCGCTGTTATCGCTGTAGATGGCCCGATAACAGGCTGTCTTTTGGGCGGGGAAGTGACCTCGGATTCCGGCCTTGAAGACCAGATTCTCTGGGGCGATTTGACATGATCCTCGTCACCGGCGGTGCCGGATTCATCGGCTCCCACATGTGCCGCAGGCTGCGCGATGAGGGCATCGATCACGTCGTTTTTGACAACTTAGAGCGCGGCTGGAAGGAGTCACTCGGCGGCAGCAGATTAATCCAAGGCGACATGCGCAGCAGGGAAGAGGTTGCCGCTGTTTTCGACAGGGAAGAGATCACCGCCGTGATCCACTTCGCCGCGTATATCGAGGTTGGCGAGAGCGTCAAAGCTCCCGCTGCTTTCTGGGAGAACAACACGATCGGCGTCTGGAATCTGATCGAAGCGATGCGCAGCAGGGAAGTCAACCAGCTTGTTTTTAGCTCCACCGCCGCTGTCTACGGCGAGCCCCAGCAGGTGCCGATCCCCGAGCATCATCCCCGTAATTCTACTAGCCCCTACGGCGACTCAAAACTCGCGTCAGAGCGGATGATCGAGGCGGCCTCAGCCGCCTACGGACTCAACGCAGTAAGGCTGCGCTATTTCAACGCCGCCGGCTCCCATCCGGACGCCACTATCGGCGAGGCCCATGACCCGGAAACCCACCTCATCCCGATCGCCCTCTTGGCAGCAGCAGGGAAGAGGCCTCGGATGAAAATCTTCGGCACAGATTACGACACACCCGATGGCACCTGCATCCGCGACTATATCCATGTCTGCGACCTCGTCGAGGCGCATATTCTGGCGCTGAAGCACCTTGAGAATGGCGGGAAATCTGACTTGTTCAATGTCGGGACAGGGAAGGGGTTCTCGGTGAAAGAGGTCGTCTCCGCTGCCGAAATGGTGACAGGGAAGTCGCTCGACCCTGAGCTTGCCGACCGCCGCCCCGGCGACCCGGCAGTCCTCACAGCTGACAGCTCCAAGATCCAGTCCGCATGGGGCTGGAAACCTCAGCGCCCCGATCTGGAAACGATGATCGAAGACGCCTGGCGCTGGCTCAGCGATCCTGCTTACGGCCCGAATCGATAGTTCTTGATTTGGTGTGCCATGGACAGGCCGCTTTGGGCTTGTCCGTGTCTTAAGTGGCTGACCGCACGGATAAACGCTGGAAGCGCCTGTCCATGGCACACGGGATTAGGCTTTGGATTGGTCCCTCTCCCACGAAAGGTGGGAGAGGTTAGGAGAGGGCCGACGCAGTCGGAATAACTGAGGGTGACGCTCACTGCCAACCAAAACTGTCGGCTGGCGCAAGACCGCTCGCTCCGCTCCCCATCCACGTCAAGCGCTGCTTTTGGCAGCCTTCTTTGGCAGACCCTCCGTCTCAATCTTCCCCGCCCCAAGCAGGGGAGAGGCCAGAAGGGAAGCCACAAACCACCCAACCCGAGTACCCTTGCTCACTGGAAATGGACGAGCGCCTCTCTTGCTTCAAAGCCTACGATGTTCGCGGTGTTGTGCCGGATGAACTGAACCCGGATCTGGCATACAAAATCGCCCGCGCTTTTGCTGACGAAATCGAACCCAAAACGGTCTGCATCGGAAGAGACGCCCGCCTCAGCGGCCCCGCCATAGCCGAAGCGCTCACAAAGGGCCTCAATGACGCTGGAGTAGATGTCATCGACCTCGGCCTTGCTGGCACTGAGATGGTCTACTTCGCGGTCGGCAACTACGGCTACGACGGTGGGATCATGATCACCGCCAGCCACAACCCACCGGAATACAACGGCCTCAAGATGGTCCGATCAGAATCGCGGCCGATCTCCAGCGACTCTGGACTATTTGACATAGAAGAGCGGGCCAGAAAGGGCATCGCCGAGAAGACCGGCAGCGGCACGAGAACAGAAAGAGACATCCTTGAGGACTTCACGCAGCACCTCCTGCAGTTCGCCGACATCGACCAGATCAAACCGATGCGGATCCTGGCCGACACAGGCAACGGTGCCGCCGGCCCGGCTCTGGCAAGGCTCGCAAAAGAGCTTCCAGTTGAAATTGAGATCATTAGGGAAGAGCCAGACGGTGACTTCCCAACAGGCGTCCCCAACCCGATCCTAAAAGAGGCAAGAACAGAGATCGAAGCCAAGATGAAGCAGGCCGTAAAGGTTGGGGCCCCTTACGATTTTGGAGTCGCTTGGGATGGCGATTACGACCGCTGCTTCCTCTTTTCGCACGACGGGGAGTTCATCGAGGGCTACTACATTGTCGGCCTGCTCACAAAGGCCTTCTTATCCAAGAACGCTGACCAAGCCATCATCTACGACCCTCGCTTGATCTGGTGCACAGAAGAGATCATTAAAAATCACGGCGGCCGAGGCGTGATGAGCCGCAGCGGCCATGCCTTCATCAAAGAGCGAATGCGTAAAGAAGATGCCGTCTACGGCGGCGAGATGTCTGCGCATCACTATTTTAAGGACAACTGGTACTGCGACAGCGGCATGATTCCGCTGATGCTCGTGCTCGATCTGCTCAGCAAGGAGGGAACATCCCTGGCCAGCCAAGTTGAAGAGATGATCCAGAAGTGGCCCTGCTCAGGCGAGGTCAACAGCCGTGTCGACGATGTCCAGGCGGCGGTCGGCAGGTGCTCAGAGGCCCACAAAAATGGAAAGCACAGCAGAATTGATGGGCTGAGTGTGGAATACGAAGATTGGCGCTTCAATCTTCGCGCATCGAATACGGAACCTCTGTTGCGTCTAAACGTAGAAACACGTGGAGACCTTGGCTTGATGGAGCAGAAAAAGGATGAACTGCTCGACATCATTCGAAGGCAGAGTTGAGCCCTCGTAAATTTGCTTGCGTGGGACAAAATATTCAATGTAGAGATTGAAAGCGTGCCGCTGGAGCGGTTTTTGCCATCTTTGTGGCAGACTAAGTTCAAGCGAGTGCGTCGTGGGATGAACATTTATGGGACAAGGATCGTCTCAATAGATGAGGGCCGGCACCTTAGCAGGCTCGCACCCGCCCGCTTTTGAGAAACATTTCGAGGCAGACAAGAAAAATGAGCAACACGAATCGAAGATCAGGCTTTACGCTGATCGAGCTCCTCGTTGTCATCGCGATCATCGCGATTTTGGCAGCAATCCTCTTCCCCGTCTTCACGCAGGCCAAGGTGGCAGCTAAGAAGACAGCAGCACTATCACAGTCAAAGCAGATTGGACTCTCGATCCACATCTACGCTTCTGACTTCAATGATGTGCTCCCCATTACCAGCATGACTAACAGTGCGCATGAGTGGTCAACTCACGGTGCTGATACGCCATCTGACTGGAGATGGGACCCCACAGCGAATGCGTCTTCTCAGGACTTCGTATCTCGATGCGACGTATTCTGGACGAACTCGATCCAGCCGTACGTGAAGAACTACGACATGTACAGTGCTGGCCTTCCGGCTAAGAACGTGTTCTCTGAGCCGCCACGCAAGAAGCCGGCTGAAGTCGCTCTCGCCATGAATGGCTTCCTGAACACTTTGAGCCTCACCAATGTTGACCAGATTTCGCGAGTTCCGCTCATCTGGTTCGGCTACGGTGATCAGCAGTTCGTCGGCGTTGGCATGCAGCAGCCCCGACTCAACTGTGCTGGCACAGGCACCTGCCGCTTCCCGACGGCTCATTACTCCACTTATGGCGATATGGGCTACACAAGACGCGAGTGGACAGGCATCAAAGAGGGCCCATGGACAGGCGGCAGCATTTACGTGCACACCGACACCTCGGCCAAGTTCTTCAAGATGCAGGGTCCGGGCACGGTCGACAGCTTCAACGACACTGATCCCTACACCGACTACAATGGTGCTGGTTCAGCCGTCGCAGCTGCAGCTTGCCGACGACCAGGCGACACTCAGTACTTCTGGTGTCACTTCCGACCGGACTGGGACTTCACCTACAACGGCTGGGAATTCATCAAGCAGTAAGAACTTGAGAGATATGAAGAAACTCTTGATTGCCGCTCCGCTTTTGGCCCTGCTCCTGATTGGATGCGGGGGGCCGAAGGCAGAGCCGACAAAATCGATCACGTTGACCGACGAGGAGAAGCAGCACCTTGAACAGTCTGCTGATGCCAAAGGCGGCGGTGTGCTAGACGGCCTGGAAGGCATTACAGAGTAAGCGCGGCTATACTGAAGCGCTGGAAATGAAATCGGGTGCTCCCCTTCTGGCGGAGCACCCGATACTTTAAGACAGACCGGAACTACCATTGAAGATCGACAACAGCAGATGCCTTATAACAGGCGGGGCAGGCTTCCTCGCATCACACCTCACAGATCGTCTCCTGGAGAGGGGCTGTGAGTGCGTGGTCGTCGACAACTGCATCACTGGCTCCTGGAGCAATCTTGCTGATGCAAAAGAGAGCCCTAATCTCACCTGCATCGAAGCGGATGTCACGCAGGGTCTGCCGGTTGACGGCTCCTTCGACTGGATCTTCCACATGGCCAGCCCGGCCAGCCCCAAGGAGTTCAAGCCCCTCGCGTTTGAGATCCTCGAGGTCAATTCGGTCGGCACCAAGAACTGCCTGGAGCTGGCAGAAAAGACCGGAGCGACGATGCTCTTCGCCTCAACCAGCGAGGTCTACGGCGACCCAGAATTCAGCCCCCAGCCGGAAAGCTACTGGGGCAACGTCAACCCGAACGGCGTGCGATCTGTCTACGATGAATCGAAGCGGTTCGGCGAGGCGATGACGGCCGCTTTTCAGCGCGCCGGCAGAGCTGATACACGCATGGTTCGGTACTTCAACACCTTCGGCCCGCGCATGAGGCCAGCCGACGGTCGGGTTGTCAGCAATATGATCTGCCAGGCGATCGCCGGCGAGCCGCTCACGGTTTACGGCGACGGAAGTCAAACACGGTCCTTCGGGTTTTGTGATGACTCGGTTCGCGGCACGATCCTCTTGGCTGAATCGGACACTAGTGACCCTGTAAATATCGGCACAGAGAACGAATTTACAGTCCTTGAGCTGGCCGAAATGGTGATCCGCCTGACTGGATCATCCAGCACGATCACCCATCTCCCAGCCCTCCCCGACGACCCCAAACAGCGCCGCCCTGACCTCACCCGTGCGCGCTCAGTGCTCGGCTACGAGCCGCAGGTGAGTCTGGAAGATGGGCTTCAGCAGACGATCGCGTTTTTCAAAGACCGTTTGAACTTGGTTGGCTGAGTTTGATTTGAACTGGAAGCCCCCTTCCTCCTTGCTTTGAAGGAGGCAAGGGGGTTGGGGGATGGAGGTTTCTCGGCGTGTACCTGGCGTCTGGCCGAAGAACCTCCTCACCCTAACCCTCTCCTCCTCTCAAACGAGGAGGAGAGGGGACCAGAGTGAGATCACCCAGTCCCGCGACGCATCACATCGAGGAAGAGATGCATTGACCACTCAAGGCTGCTCGCCCGAGGCGGAAGAAGCTGATACTCCAGATACCTCCGCCGATTCCTCTCCGCACGTGTCCCTACATCCAGAGAGTTCTCAAGAAGCCGCTTCGCCCAGCGCCGAGCCCAGCGGTCGACGTCATTGGTCTCCAGTGCCGTGGCCCACTCGGAGTCATTGCCAGTCAGCAGACCAGCCTGCTGGAGCATAACCACAGGCAGGGCAAAAGCCCTCAACCCGACCGTCTCTTCTGCCATGTAGAGAAGCTCACTCGGCCGCCCAAGCGAGGCTGAGCCAAGCATCAGCGCCAGCTCTGCCAGCCATCGCAGCCGGAAAAACGCGTGACGCGCTCCGTGATGACACAGCAGCAGATACTCAAGCCGCGGCTCAAGCCGGCGGGTGGGCGCCCCGTGCCAGTCCACGGGAATGCTGCTTTCCCAAGCCTTCCGGTCCAGCTCTGACATCATCCCAAGAGGCTCCATGAACGAAGCATGAAGCTCCAGTGTCAGCGGGCTCTCCTTGTGCTTGAACTGAATGTCCTTTGCCCCCCGCCTAAACGAGGGGGCATCTGCGCCCGGCGGGTTGTAGCGTTCGGCCAGCGCCTCGGCGGCCTTCCCGGCGTCATCCAGGTGCACCACGATGTCGAGGTCACGGTACATCCGCGGCACCTCGGGATCGATGCGCGACTGCAGCTCCGGCCCCTTCCAAATCAGCGTCTCAACGCCAGCCTCCTCAAGCTGTTTGAGCGCCCAGGTGAGCTCCTGAGCCCACATCGTGCTGCGAATGACATGTTCAGCGGACAGTTTTGAAAGCTGATCCTGGACCTCCTCAGGCACTCCATCAAGGC
The DNA here is from genome assembly GCA_029824475.1 of Fimbriimonadia bacterium. Taxonomy (GTDB): domain Bacteria; phylum Armatimonadota; class Fimbriimonadia; order Fimbriimonadales; family Fimbriimonadaceae; genus JALGXY01. The sequence continues at coordinate 14,402 of JALGYA010000112.1, forward strand.
CCAACGATTGGAGCCGGATCCACAGAGCAGGGGTCAGTCGGTGCTGCTCCGCAAGCCGCACGACTTGGGACCAATCGAGGCCTTCTGGCAGGCTCGCCAGCTGGTCTGATCCAGCTTTTAGCAAAAGAGTGTGTTCTGGCCTCATTCGTGCAGCCCTGCCAACGGGTCGGCAGGTTCAAATCAGTATGGTAGCATCCTGCCGGTCAGGACTGAATTAAGGATGAAAGCAGCGATTGTTGGCACGGGTTATGTGGGGTTGGTTTCGGGTGTGGTTTTTGCGGATGCAGGCATCAAGACGATCTGCGTCGACAACGACCAGGCGAAGCTGAAAATGCTCCGCAGCGGAAAGTCTCCAATCTTCGAGCCGGGCCTCGAGGAGATGATGCAGCGTGTGGAGGAGAAGGGCCACATCAGCTTCACTGATTCGATTTCTGATGCAGTCCAGGCTTCCGATGTGATCTTCATCGCCGTCGGCACACCCCCGCAGGAGGACGGCAGCCCAGACCTCTCCTATGTCAAGGCCGTCGCTCGCGACATCGGCCGCGCAATCACCAAGTACATCGTAATTGTCGACAAGTCGACGGTTCCGGTCGGCACAGCCAAGATGGTCCACGAGATCATTCTTGGAGAATGTGGCGACGCCTCGCTTTTCGATGTTGTCAGCAGCCCCGAGTTCCTGAGAGAGGGCTCCGCTGTCGAGGACACCGTCAACCCAGACCGCGTAGTCATTGGCGCTGATTCTGAGCGTGCGCTCAACACCGTCAAGCGGCTCTACACCGGCTTCCCGACTGAGATTCTGGAGACAGATATCGCCAGCGCGGAGCTGATCAAATACGCCAGCAACTGCTTCCTCGCCACCAAAATCAGCTTCATCAACATGATCAGCCGCTACTGCGAGGCGGCGGGCGGCAACGTCGACGATGTCGCGAAAGGGATGGGCATGGACACCCGCATCGGCAAGCAGTTCCTGAAGGCTGGCCTCGGATGGGGCGGCAGCTGTTTCCCGAAGGACGTCTCTGCCCTCATTTGGATGGGCGAAACGTTGGGTGTCGATGCAGGAATTTTGACTTCGACCGTCGCGATCAACGAAGACCAGCCAGCACACTGTTTAAGGAGGGTATCAGAGGAGCTGGGAGGACTTGAGGGCAAGAAGATCGCGATCTTCGGCCTCTCCTTCAAGCCTCACACCGACGATATTCGGGATGCGAAATCGCTGGTGATCATCGACGCTCTGCGGTCAATGGGGGCTTCGATCTCCGCCACAGATCCGATCTGCATGGATGAAGTCGCCAAGCTCCACCCGGACGTCGAAATGCACACAGATGCGATCTCCGCAGCTCAAGGCGCAGACGCGGCGATCCTCGTCACCGAGTGGCCGGAGTATGCGGGCATCGAGCTGTCTGACTTGGCTTCGGCTCTGAAGACACCTCTGCTGTTTGATGGACGGCGAGTGTTCACCGCCGAAGACGCAAAGGCTGCAGGCATCAAGCGTCTGACAATCGGCGAGCAAGGCTAGAGTTTTTGTGTGCCACGGACAGACCGCTTTGGGCTTGTCCGTGTCTTAGTGGATAGCCGCACGGACAAACGCTGAGAGCGCCTGTCCATGGCACACAGCGCGCTTAACAAAGATCTCAACTAACGGAGGCTACGGCCATATTCGTTTAAGACCTCCTGCAGCTGAGCAAGCGCAGGCTCACAGGCTAAAGTCAGTGATTCGGCACCTGAGGAGGCATCCCAATCTTCACAGGCCAGGAGTAATTCAGAAAAAGCAGCCTGCCCTTCCTGGGTGTAGCTGTCATCGATATCTGCACGGTGCTTGATCACAAATTCAGCAAAATCCCGGGCAGATCTGCGCCCGGATTTGACCTGGGATAGACGCTTGACGAAAACGTAGAAATCACCATCATTCCGCGAAAACAGGAGCCCCCATAGTTTTCTTCGCTCAAACCAGTCCATGTTCTTCACCCCAAGCTGCTTTGAGTATGCAACATCGGACCAACCAAAACTATAACCTCCGATAATGTTCAATTATCGGATACAATTATAACCAGCCATGGAAGGCCCTTCAAACCTCCCAGAAAGCCTGATCCAGCAGGCGCAGGAGTACGTCCGCAGCTCCAAGAGCGAGGCGACGCTCAAAGCGTATCGCTCAGACTGGGCGGATTTCACCGATTGGTGTGCCGAGCACGCGGTTCAGCTCCTTCCGGCCAGCCCGGAGACAGTTGCGCTCTATCTGACCAACCTGGCCGGCCACAAGAAGATCAGCACGATCCAGAGGCGGGTGGCATCAATTACCGCCGCTCACAAGGCCGCTGGCCACGAGAGCCCGGCGAAAACAGAGCTTGTGCGGACAGTTCTGCAGGGAATCAAGCGCACACACGGCGCTCCGCTGACCAAAAAGACGCCGGTGAGGGTCAAGAACCTCCGGCAGGCCGCTGAGATGCTGACCACTCGCCCGATCGACATTAGAGACCGGGCGATCCTTCTGGTCGGCTACGCGGGCGGCTTTCGGCGATCAGAACTCGCCGCGATCGACTGGGAGCAGATCGAATCGACCGATGAGGGGCTGATTATCACAGTCCTGCGCTCCAAGACTGACCAGGAAGGGCAGGGGCAGCGAAAAGCGCTCCCGTACGGCTCTAGATCCGACACCTGCCCAGT
>JALGYA010000113.1 GCA_029824475.1 Fimbriimonadia bacterium
AGAGAACCCTGAGGGCTGGGTATCCAACACGGGAGGCAGGGGTGTCACGTACTTCGATGAGCTCGAAGGCATCGACTCCGCACCAAACCTGAGGGGCAAAGTTCTCTGGCCGAGCGACAGAACGGGCTACGGCAACTATCATCTGCTCGATCTTCGAACCGGTGGGACGACACAGATCACAGATCATGAATTCGATGTCCGGGGCGTTGTCCAGATCGACCTTAAGACGCAGACTCTGTTCTATATGGCGGCTGATGGAGACCTCGCTTCAAAGCACCAGCTCCACAAGGTCAAGCTAGATGGCAGCGGCCACACCAGGATCACTGACCCAGCCTTCCATCATTCGATCAGTGCCTCCCCAGGCGGGCGGTACTTCATTGACACTGCACAGACTGTCAACATTCCGCCGAAAATCAGTGTTCTCAGCAGCTCCGGCAGATCGCTGCGAGTCCTGAAGGAGACCGACCTCAAGCCGATGCTCGACTTGGGCTACCGCCCTGCCGAGCGGTTCCACTACAAGTCGTTCGACGGCGAAGTCGACCTGCAGGGCGTGATGCAGTTCCCGTCTGGATTTGATCCGAAGAAGAAGTATCCAGTTCTTCTGCAGGTCTACGGCGGCCCGGTGAGCTCGAGCTTCAGCGACAGCTTCCGGACTCCGACATCGAATGTCAACTACGGCTTCATCGTGCTCAGCCTCGAAAATCGAGGCCCTGGCGGACGCGGAAGGGCCTTCAAAAACGCCCTCTACAAGAAAATGGGAGTGGTCGAAATGGACGACCTCGCTGCTGGTGTGAAGTCTCTGCACGATCGGCCCTACATCGACACGAAGCGCGTCGGCGTCATGGGGACATCGTATGGCGGCTACACGAGCATCATGCTGATGCTCCGCTACCCTGACCTTTTCCAGGCTGGCGTGGCGAACTCGTGCGTCAGCGACTGGCGCAACTACGACACCATCTACACCGAGCGATACATGGGCCTGCTGCCAGAAAGCAAAGAAGCCTACGACGCTGGCTCAGCGATGACCTACGCCAAGAATCTGAAGGGGTTCCTGATGATCTACTACGGCACCTCGGACGACAACACTCATCCGACCAACAGCTATCAGATCATTCGGGCCCTGCAGAACGAGAGGAAGTACTTCGAGGTTCAGGTCGGCGTCGACAGAGGCCACTCAGGCGTGAACGGCCAGCGAGCGATGGAGTTCCTCATCGAGCGGCTCGTGATGGGCGACGAACGCGTCTCAGGCGGTTAGGCCTGCTCAAGCAGACGGCGGCGCAGCAGGAACAGCGCCGCCGTCCTTGCTTTGGCCCGGATCGCATCCCGCGTTCCAACAAACATCTTCTCTTCCACGCCGACCTGGTCCGGTCCTGCGCAGCCGATATAGACAAGCCCGACCGGCTTGGCCTCAGTTCCGCCATGCGGACCAGCGACACCTGAGATGCTCAGCCCCCAGTCTGCGCCGAGCACCTTCTGGGCACCCTTCGCCATCTCCAAAGCGCAGTCTTCTGAAACGGCGCCGCGCTGGTGAATCGTGCGGGCATCGACACCGGCCACGTTGACCTTCACGTCGTTTGCGTAGGAGACGATTGAGCCCATGAAGACAACGGATGAGCCTGGGACTGCGGTGATGTCAACGCCGAGTCCGCCACCGGTGCAGCTCTCAACTGAACCCAAAGTCTGCCCACGCTCTTTGAGGATTTCGATCACAGACTCTGCAAGGGATTCGTCGTCCCTGCCGAAGATATACGGAGCCAAGCGGCTGCTCACTTCAGCGTCGAGTGGATCGATGAGCGCCTCAGCCTCAACGATCGTTTTCGCTGCTGCTGTGAGCCGGAAGTGGACCTCACCAGTCTTCGCGTAGGGCGCAAGCGTTGGGTTGGACCCTGTCATCAAGTCCTGTACTTTTTCAGCTGCCGCTGACTCGCCAATACCGGCGACTTTAAGAGTTCTGCTTCGCAGCACCTGCCCGCCGCCAAGCTCTTTCAGAAGGCCGGACAAGGCCTTGAGCATCGGCTCAAACTCATTGGCCGGACCGGGCATGGCAACCACGACCTTTCCGTCTTGTCGACAGATGAGGCCGGGCGCAGTGCCGTTGGGGTTGGGGATGATCTCGCTGCCAGCAGGCTTGAGCGCCTGTTTCAGCAGACTCTTGACATCGGTGACGCCTCGCGCCTTCATCATCTCTTCTAAGGCCGTTCTTGCTCCGGCGTCCTCAACTAATTCAACGCCGAGGCCCGCAGCGATCCCCTCTCTTGTGAGGTCGTCGTCGGTAGGCCCGAGCCCGCCTATCAGAAACACAGTGTCAGCTCGGCTTAGCGCCAGCTTTACAGCCTCGGTTAGCCGGTCAAGGCTGTCGCCTACGGTCTGTCTACGCTGGTGCCCGACACCATTGGCAGCGAGCGCTTTTCCAAGCGTCGCGGCATGCGTGTCAATCGTATCGCCCAGGAGCAGTTCTGTCCCCACAGAGATGATCTCAGCAGTCATCACAAACATTCTGACGCGTCGGAGCCGGCGGCGACCGTCTCTTTAGTTCTGTCAGCGCTGCTGGGTTTTAAATACAGGACGCCCGACCCCTGCAATCAGAAAGTCGAGCGCCTGAGAGGAGGCAGTTATGAGCGTTCCTCAGCGGCGGTTACCACCGCCGCCGGAGATGACTGTCTCTTTGCCGTCAGAATCGATCCGCACCAGCTTTCCATTCTTATACATGAGGAGCGGAGGAGCATTGCAACAGCCGCAGCCATGACCGTGATTCAGCACGATTTGGCGAGACCGGAATACGCGACTATTGAAGTGCGGCACGCCAACCTGTTTGGGCATCTTAATGACGACGTATGGACTTGTGAGCCCCTGCGTGACGCTCGCCTGCTGGTGAGGTGCTGTGAGCACCCAATTGACATCCCAGTCCCAGGCGTTCCGGCGAATGACGCTCTCGACGTAGCTCGTGTATCCACCGGACCGCTTTTGGCCTGCATGAATGACGATGACCTGTTCGGTCATGAAGTTTGCGATCCGAGGTGCTCGGACATAGTCCGCCTTCTTTGCCCCGATGATCTCTTTGTAGTGAGTCGACCAGTCGTTCTCAGTCCGGATGACTCTCGTCTGGGTTCGCGTGATATGCGAGTCCGTGCCCTGGGCAACCGTCTGCCACCGGATCGGCGGCTGACCGTTCGGGCCGAATCCGATCTGCGCCGACCCTAAGGCGGCGAGCATCGCTCCGACAATTACAAGTGCCAATCGTCTCATTCTGTGACTCCTCACTTCGTGAGACGCATGGGCCAGCCTCGTGGTTCGGCGAGTCCTGTGGAAAAGGACTATCATGGAGGTAGACGCTCTTGCCGAGCGTCTTAGTGTTTGGAGAGTTTATGCGAAGTCGTGGGTTCAGAAGGAGCCAGCTGGAGAAGAGAAAGAGGTGGGCGAAGCGCATCGTCGGCCGCTGGCCTCGCGATCTCCAAGGACGAAGCCCAAAGCGAACCGTAGGCAGGATCGCGTGTCACGGAACTCCCTGTGGCTGCTTCTACTGCAGACGTCCAAAACTTGAGAATACGCCCACTCAAATGGTCAAGAAGCAGAGCGATAGGATGGACGATGAGGCACTCCAGATTGACTCTGAGCCTATGGACTAGCCCGGCCGAATCCAACGATATCTTGCTCAGTATTCGCCTTGATCCGGCACAATAAGAGCATGCGACGTCACGTTCAGCTGAACAAGGCCCTTGGCGCTGCCGCTTTGATAGCGCTGCTCACATTGCCCACGATCGGCAGCGCCCAGGATTGGAACGATGAAGGGAGCATCACGTCTCGGCAGTACCGCAGACAGATCCGGGAAGGTCGCCAGGTCGCTGCGACGGAGTTCTTCACGCTCGAATACTCCGTGCAGACGATGCTGGTCGAAGGCGGGAGAGGCGGCCCCGTCATGGTCTGCGTCAACCGATGCAACGGTGATAAGCATGATAAGCACGAGGACTGCGACAACTCCTGCGACGAGACCTGCGAAGAAGATCACGAAGTGACGCGGAAAGGCAGCTATGAGCCGGACCGCGGAGCGATGCGAGCCGCAACGCGTGCCGCTAATGCTCTTGCCAGAAGAGGCGGCGGATCGCATTCCCCCTCAGACTGGTCGTCCCGCGTAAGCCGTTCACTGGCGAACCTCCGGCGTGAGGCCCGCAAGGAGATCACCTGGGAGATGCCCCACGGGGACCCCTGTTCAGGGCGAAAGTGGTGGGTTGGCACTCAGAATTTCAGCTTTGTTGTGCGGGGCACGATGACCAAAGTGGGCTACACCATGCGCCGCGGCGTGCGCACTCCCATAAATGAGGTTGTAGGCACGCACGAGCTGACCGTCGCCACGGCGGCTATCGCACAAGAGGACCCCTTCACCGAACACGAGTGGGAGAACTGCAAATGCAAACCGGTTGAGGAGATCGACTTGGGTGCGCTCATCGACCTGTTCGGCGACATGTTTGAGGGCCTTCCAGAGCTGCTCGACTCGACCAAGGTCGGCCCGTCCGGCGTCGATGTAACCGGGCCGGAAGGTGAAGAGGTTGACGAGGAAGAAGTTGAGATTGAGATCCTGCCGCTCGATCTGAACGGATGCTACCTAGATGTCACCAACGGCACGATGCACGAGATTAGCGTGTCGATTCCGATTGGAACCACATTTGTCTCTGAGGACAGTTCGGTCCAGGATATGGCTTCTCTGGTTGGCACATCAGGGGTGGTGCCGCCCGGTGAAACCGTGAGACTGTACGTCAGCCTCAGCCCTGTGTCAAACCTGGCCTCAGCCAGGATTCCGGTCCGATGGGCGTGCCTTGATATCGACAAAAAGCAGCCAGGCCCTGGTGACAAGTTCACGATCGAACCGCCTGAGAACGACGTTGTTCAGAGGCTGGCCGTGATCACAAACCGATCTCGACTCAGGGGTCCCCACGACCAGGCGAGGATCTGGATCTACACGGACAGTGCTCCCATCGACGAAATCAACAAGCGGCTCTCACCCGAAGTTTCGACAGGCCGATACGCCACGCTGCTCTGGGAGGTCTCAACAGTTGGCGGCGTCGATATATCATCTCGCAGCTACAAGAAATGCCTCGAGCCCAAGCTGCTGGCCGGCATCCCGATCGATGATCGGGCGACCAATTGGCTGGTCGGCGAACTGACCGCAACCGACGCTCGTGGATTCGCGAGATACGTTGATCGGAACGCGTCAGACCTCACCGACCTCCTGGACGCCAGCCCCGAGTTTGCTCCCAGCCACCTGGCGACGATGGTGGTGGCGATGGGCAACTCAGGCCAAAGAGATGTCGAAAAGGCTGCCACTAAGTTCATGCGAAAAGTGCCCGACGAGCACCGGGAGCTCCTCGCAAGTGCCGGGGCGCTAAGAGGGCTCATGAACCAGCTCGCCTCTAAGGACAGAAAGATGGTCGAGGATGCGGTTGAAGTGCTGTTGAAGTATCCGCCGGAATACGCCAACGACCTCCTCGGCGCCCAGTGGGAACAGCTCCCGACAGAGAAGCTGAGGGAGAAAGTGCGCGAGCACCTGGGGATCGAGCCGGCAGCCTAGGTGAGCCTGACAATTGCAGCTTTCGCCCAGCCATTTCGGTGCTAAAGCACATGAGCTGAGGGGATGCGCGACCTTGAGGCCGCGCACCCCCAAGACCAATGAAGGTCTCAGCGGGACGAATCGTCAATGATGCGATCGAGTCTAACGACCGCTCCAAACGATGTCACTATGAGGCCGCCATTGGGATCAACACCCGTACCGAGAACATATTCCAAGAAGAAGTTGTCCGCGGGGCCATCCTGGTAAGACGATCCCCCGTCAGCAACAGTCTTCACGGTACCAGTTGCAGAGTTCACACGTCGAATCGCCTGGTTCTGCCTGTCTGCCACGTAGATGTATCCTGCATCGTCCACAGCAATGCCGTAGATGAGAGTCGAGAACTCTGCGTTAAGCCCATCGATTGCGTCGACATGACCACTGGAGCCGCTTCCAGCCAAGGTTGTCACCTTTCCGCCAATGGTCACCTGCCTGATGCGAGCGTTAGCTTGGTCAGTAACGAACAGGTTTCCATCTCGTGCCACGGTAATGCAGGTTGGCCTATCAAAGCGGGCGACTGCCCCGTGGCCATCTGCGTATCCGTTAGTCGATGATGCAGCACCGCTGCCCGCCAAGAGACTTACGGTCCAAGCCGAAGCACTATTGGGATCCTCACCCGTCCTTCGAAGGAGCCGGATCTTATCAAGTCCCTGGTCACATAGGACGAGGGTCTCGTCGTCAGCAGTCATGGCAATCCCCAACGGCGTATGGAATTCTGCCACGGTCCCATCGCCGTTAACATAGCCAGCAACCCCCGTGCCAGCGATGACTCTCACATTCCAGTTGCTCGCTTCTGTGCGATCAACGTAGAGGCTGGTAGGGCTCAGTCTAACGATGACGTTCGAAGTGCTATCTGTCACATAGAGCACCGTGCCGTCCGCATTGCCTGCTAGTCCAAACGGCGAACGGAATGAGACTAGATCGCCAGTTGTGTCTGTGGGTCCCGAATACCGACTGACATCTCCAGCAATCGTATGGACCACCCCGTCAGGCGTGATCATCCTGACTGCGTTGTTGGAGTATTCAGCTATGAAGATGGTTCCGTCGTCAGCCACGTGAATTCCATAACCGCCATTCATTAGCGCGGAATGCCCCGGCCCATCAGCGTGAGCCCTATCATGGGTTCCGGCAATCATTCTTGAGTAGACATTGGGAGAGCCAGCGAACGGCCAAGCAGTTGTGAGCACGGCATCCAAGGCTGCAGGAATCAGTGTGGATGACTCAACGGCCATCACAAATTCGAACGCCGCGACATCCTCCGGAACAACGAAACCCCAAGGCTCTAGCTTGATCGACTCGCCAGCGGCTATACCGGGGCCAGAGACGACATCAAAAAACGCACGTGAATCTGCGCCATCGTTGTAAAACCCATCGGCATTTGAGGTTGTAACCGGCTGAATGCTTCCGGAACCAGAGCTTCCTAGGAACGGCAGCACGGAGTCCGTGCTCTCAACCTGCCTGAGGCTGTCGCCGGAATAGGAGGCAGCGTAGAGCCTTCCACTCGGAGATGCCCCAAGGTGCTGGGAGTACTGGAACTGCGCCACATTGCCGACGCCGTCTGCATGTGCATTTGTGCCGTCGCCGGCCAGAAGTGCAACATGCCAGCTCGCGCTGTCCATCGGGTTTCCGCCGGGGTCGAGCGTGAGCTGCTTTACCTGGTAGTTCTGGGAGTCCATCGCGAAGATGGCACCGTTGACAGCGTCTACCCCGCGAATCAGCTTAAATCTTGCCGTGTCACCGGCACCATTGACATTGCCGGAAGTGCCTGCCACGCCGGCGATAGTAAACACTTGCCCGCCGGGCAAAGCCACACCGGTCACGGCGTGCTTTGTTGCCACTGCCAGATACTCGGTGCCTTGGATGAGAACTGCATCGAGATCAGCCACGGTGGTCAGACCGCTTGAGACGAGGGTCGTGACAACCGGCGATCCGAGCGGATCTGAAATCATGCGGATGCGGCTCGTGCCAGCATCGCTCACATAGAGGTTTCCGTTTGAGTCGGCCGTAATGCCGTCCGGCTTATCAAAGGTGGCTGAAGCTCCTGCTCCATCAGCAGATCCGGCTGTGCCAGTTCCAGCGATGACGGTTCGTCCGCCTGAGGTCAAGCTCGTAACTGAGATGACGTTTCCAGCGTTTTCAGCCACAGCCAGGAAGTCTGTGCCTGATATGACTGCCACACCTGCCGGGCCGTTGAAGCCGCTTGCGAGCTGTGCCGAAGCTCCGCCGACCATCTTGTGGACCTTGCCGCTCGCTTTCCCGCTGAAGTAGACGTTTCCGTCTGAATCTGTGTCAACGCCGTACGGACGGGTGGGAGTCGCCGGAGTTGAAACCTCTGTATCAGCAGAGTGGTCTGTTCCCAGAGCGCCAAGATTGGCAAAATCTGAGAGAACAACACGGAAAGATCCGTTGGCGCCAATGGGCTCGGCTGTGTTGTTTGTCAGCGTGACTTCAATCGCGCGGCGTGTCAGCTCGCCAACATCATCGAGAACTCTAGACGATGAGACGCCAACAGCATTCCCCGTGAACATGGCCCTTGAACCAGCGTTGTCCAGCGGCGTGACGGAAACCGCACCAGAGCCGAGGTCCACCCGCATATTGGCTGTCCCAACCGCCCCACGGGTCCCTCCGGTGTCACCTCCACCTGAGGGAGACAGTGGACAAGGCTCCACCGCATCCAGTAAGAACGACAGCCACACAGGCTGTCCATAGAATTGACCTTGAAAGCACCATTTCAGACCTACCTGTCACCAATATGACAGATTCTAGATGAATTCGGGCTATGGGCAGGTTCCGGGTGCTCTGGAATCCCGAACGAAATCTGGTGCGGGGCCGGGCTAAGGATGTGCAGAAGCGCCTGGAAGACAAAAACGTCCAGATCCGCTGTATGGAGATACTGAGGGAATCATGAGCTTGTTGGCGCCAGCACAGACGACCCAGCCAGCTGGCAGGTCAGTCTGCTGGCAGGAAGCAATGCAGCCAGGTTAGCTCCTGTCGCTCAGGCAATCCTAACCTGGAGATTCAGCTCCAGGCTAGCTATCGCATCTTGACACTGGCATCAGGAAGGCCCACCAACTCGTGATGTCGACCATTGACGCAGGTGGTAAGGCCTGTCCCGCCAGACCTTTTGGCTGAGCCAAGCCCACTGGGTGGCTTGAAGTACTCGCGGATTGACTCAGCACTGAGTCGTCAGCAATTCCCGTGCCACAAAGAGCTTTGGTGCCGGGGGTGGGACGCTTCTACCTGTTTGAGCCTGCAAAATAGTAGAAACGTGCCACTAACCGGGCTATAACGTGGAGTTGCGTGGGAGCAAGTGTCGTCAGAATTGTCGTCAAGCCAATAGTCGATTTGGCAGCCAAAAATCGAAGGGATGACGGAATGCAGGCTGATGCCCAAGACTTAGATCCCGCAGGAAAACTCCTGCGGGATACTTATTGATGAACCCTCGATCAGCGTGCCGGGTCTTCGACAACGCGATGGGCACGAACCAGCGCGAATCGTGACGAAGACACGACTTCCCCGTGTGGCAGCACGGTCAAGCCCCATGGATTTGCGATCCGA
>JALGYA010000319.1 GCA_029824475.1 Fimbriimonadia bacterium
GCTGCAGCAGTCATCGTCTTGGTGATCGATGCGATGTAGTAGCGCGTGTCGATGTCGGCCTCCTTTCCGGCGAAAGGATCGCGTTCTCCCACTGCGTCAAGCAGAACAACCTTGCCGTCCTTGATTGCCACAACTGAGTATCCCGTGACGCCAAAGGCCGCCATGTTTTCGGTCCAGTAATCGCCCAGATCCCCGAAGATCGCATTATCTGCAAGCGGGACCCTATCAAAATTCGCCTGTGTCGTCATGGATGCAGCCAGCACTGTCGCTAGTACCATGCGGTGCTGTACGTAAGCGGCGAACTCTTGGTTGATGTGGGCCCAGTCTAGATGGTTGCCTCATCCGTAGACTCACCAGCAACATAACCAGTAGAGAACGCAGCCTGGAGGTTGTAGCCACCCACCGGACCAGCGACGTCGAGGACTTCGCCGCAGCAGTAAAGTCCCTGGCACTTGCGCGACTCCATCGTCTGCGGATCGACTTCATCCAGAGATATTCCGCCGGCCACGACCTCCCCCTTGTTCAGCAGAACTTCCTGTGCGTTGCCCAGCGGCCAGGCTTTCAATCGCTCCGCCAAGACTTGAAGATCAGCATTAGAAAGCCGTCCCCATTCGATGCCTCCAGTCAGTCCTGCAGAAGCCGCCAGCTCGCCGACCAGGCTCCTCGCGACGTATCGCTCTAAGTAAGGGCCGATCTGTTTGTCGGCGCGCTTTTTGCCCAGCTTCTGGATCTCGACCCGGACTTCATCCCAAGACTTGTCTGGCTCTAAGTCGATCTCGATATTGACGCGGCCATTCTGCATCGCTTCGCAGACTTCGCGGCTTATGCCGAGGGTTGTGGGGCCGGAGATGCCTTGGTGTGTGAAGAGCACATCACCCAACCAGTGGGTGACCTCTTTGCCGTTCTGCTTGGCTCTCAGGACGCAGTCGCGGACTGCGACACCGCTGTACTTGGTCCAGCGCTTTTCGTGGAGCACGATGGGGGCGAGTGCGGCTCTGACAGGCACGATCGTGTGACCCAGCTCCTTCGCCCATGGCCAGCCGTCGCCGGTTGTGCCGGTCTTGGGATATGAACTGCCACCGGCCGCCAGAATCACTCTTTTGGTCTCGATCACGCCATTTGGTGTTTTAACTCCGGTCAACTGACCCTTATCGTGTTGAATGGCAAGAACAGGCGTCTCGAATATGATGTCAACTCCTATCAGCGTCAGAGTCTCGTGAAGGATGCGGACGACGTCCTTTGCGGTCTGATCGACAGGGAAGATGCAGCCGTCGGGCCTGGTGTAGACATCGAGGCCTCTGGTGGTGAGGAAGTCGACGATTTGGTCGTTGGTCCAACGGTAACACGAGGGCCGGATAAAGCGGGCTTCGTTGGCCGGGAATTGGCGAAGGATGTCCTCCATCATCCCGTCGTGGCAGATGTTGCACTTGCCGCCGCCGGATATCAGGATCTTGGTGCCGACGCGCTCGGTCTTCTCCAGCAGGATGACCTTCGCGCCGAGCTCGGCGGCGCGCCATGCGGCCATGATTCCTGCCGCTCCTGCTCCAATCACTACCACCGGGTCCACGCTTGCATTCTATTCGGTGCAGGTCGATGCAGCGCAGCGTATCGGGCATGATGGGAGTAGAGGGCGATATTGAATGGACGTAGAGGGCAAGGAGCTGGATACGCAGGTCAATGAGGCCAAGGCTGTGCCGCCGACAATCATGCAGCCTGACTCTACGCCTTCAGCAGGCCGTGAGGATGACTACGCGCTCTACAAGGATAAATTCTTCATGCTCACAGCCAAGTATCTCTACTTTGAGGGGAAGCGAATACCAATCACGGACATTCGATCTGCCGAAGTCATGCCATTGGATCACCTCAAGCATCTGCCTGTGATTTGTGGAATGGGTCTTCAATTCTTGGTGACCTTGGGCGAAGACTTTCTTTGGGATCGGGTGCCTTTGCCGTGGCGAATCGCTGCTCTCGCCGTTGGAGCCGGCATCGGTTATCTGATCTGGCTCAGGGCTCCCAAGCAGTGCGCCCTTATAGTCTTTGACCAAGGAGGCTCTCAGTTCAAGGTCAAGTCGAAGGATCTAGATCATCTTTCGCATGTTGCGACTTTCATCAATGAAGCGATGGATGCTCAGCAGCGACGGCAGGACGACCGCCATGCAGACCAGCAATAGATCTGTGCGCCCAAGCGCCGCAAAGCCACCTGCGGTCATGCAAGTCGGCTCAATACGGAGCCAGTGGCTTGACCAGCTTGCTGATGGGGAG
>JALGYA010000114.1 GCA_029824475.1 Fimbriimonadia bacterium
CTCGCCATTCTGCTGGTGAACTGGATCATCGAGCTCTAGTGGCTGCAGGCTCTCGGTGCTCTTTACCTCCTTTGGATCTGCCTCAAGCACTGGATGCATCGCCCGGTTGAGGCTGAGGCCTCGGCTGCTGGCGGCAGCTTCTGGAAGACCGTCGTCATTGTCGAATTGACCGACATCGCGTTTGCTGTCGACAGCATCGTGGCAGCGGTCGCCATGATCGACTCAAAGGACAAGCTCTGGGTGGTCTATGCCGGTGCGATGATCGGGATCATCCTGCTCAGGATCGCCGCAGGGTTCTTCATTCAGCTCTTGGACAAGTGGCCCGGGCTTGAGCATCTTGCCTACGCCTTGATCGCCTGGGTTGCTGTCAAGCTCCTGTTCATGGCGGGGCATCACTTCGAGGAGTCGAGCCCGGGAGCGCTTCCGTTTCACGTCGCAGAAATATCACCTGCCATCTTCTGGTCAGGGATGGGTTTGATCGCAGCAATTGGGACTATTTGGGCCCTAGCCCGAGGCCGTTCAGACGAAGAATAAAATTCTCTCCTGGTCCTGCTGATTCCCGCCGACTCGCTTCGGTATAACGGGGACACCAATGAGCAAGCTCAAAATCGGAATTATTGGAACTGGCGGCATCGCCAGTTGGGCCCATGCCCCCGGGTACCACAGCATCCCGGACGACTGTGAAATTGTCTGGGCGTGTGACATCAAGGAGGATGTGCTCAAAGCCTACGCTGACGAGCGGGACATCAAGAACCGAACCACCGACTACAAGGACATCCTGAACGATCCTGAGATCGACGCAGTCTCCGTCTGTACGCCAAACATCGCGCACAAGATGGTAGCTGTCGATGCACTTAATGCCGGAAAGCACGTCCTGTGCGAAAAGCCGCTGGCAATGAATGCCGACGAAGCTCGTCAGATCTGCCGCGCGGCAGAAGACAGCGGCAAGATCCTCCAGGTGGGTCTGCAGCAGCGGTTCACCGCTGAAGGCCAGTTCATGCGCCAGTACATCGATACAGGCGCCATGGGCGACATCTACTACGCACGAGCACAGGCTCTCCGCCGACGCGGCGTCCCTGGCTGGGGCGTATTCATTCACAAAGACCTGCAGGGTGGCGGTCCGCTCATCGATATCGGAGTCCACATTCTCGACTTCACGCTCTCGATGATGGGCTACCCGAAGCCGGTCAGCGCATCAGGCAAGACCTGGAACATGCTCGGCACGAACCCCGACCTCTACAACGGGTTCGGCGAGTACAACCACGCCGACTTCACCGTCGAGGACATGGCCGTCGGCTTCATCCGGTTTGAGAATGACGCAGTCGTTGTACTGGAGAGCTCCTTCATGGGCAACCAGGACGGCGATCCGTACGGCACAAACCTGTACGGCACCAAGGCTGGGGCTTCGGTCTACTTCGGTGATCCCGGCATCACAATCTACACAGAAGAGAACAAGCAGCTCTTCAACGTGACTCCTGCGAACATGCCGGTGGTTGAGTCCGCACACGTCGTGGAGGTCCAGAAGTTTGTGAAAGCTGTCCAGAACGGCGAGCCCTCCCCGGTTCCCGGCCTCAACGGCCTGATCCTCAATGCCACGTTCGATGCTCTCTACAAGAGCACGGTCACGGGCAAAGAAGAGCCGATCGACGTCAGCTTCTAGGCTGAACAGGATACGGGACGGCCCCGCTTCCCATCAGGGAGGCGGGGCCGTTTCATTTCGGGGGCAGAAAACTAAACGATCGAGGCTTCGCGGGCAGCTGCCTCAGCGATCTTCCACCGGGTCTCTTCATCCGGACCCATCACCATGAAGTTCACACTGTCGTCTTCCCATCGAACGCCCTTCGGGCAGATCAGGAAGTCTTGGCCTTCATGCCTCTTCATGGTTCCAGGATCCGTTGAGGCGGGTGAAGTCTGCATTGTCACGTGGTAAAGCGCGCCGTCAACTAGGAAATCGAAGCAGGCGAAGCCATCTTTGCAGTGTGTTCCTGTAAGGGTCGCATTGAGCCCGGCCAAAGTGATTGGCGGGACAGCAAATCCTGCGCCCTCTGCTGCGAAGGCGGCAGCCTCGGTTGAATTGCTCACCATCAGCGTCCGCTCTACGTTGGGATCGGTGGTGATGGATGGCCCAAAGGCGAACCATGCGACCGCCGCCATAGCTGCTGCTGCACCGAGCGGCAGAAGGAGCCTCCTAGAGCCCGACTTCGACCCGGTGGGCGAGACGATGCTTCGCAGGATCTTCCGCAGCTTGTGCTCCGGCACAGGCTCAGTCAGGCAGGCCTTCCGGATTGACTTCCGGAAAGACCGCAGCCCGTCGAGCTCTTCTTGCGCCTTGGGGTCGGTCTTCAGCAGTTCGTCAGCAGTCTTTCGCATCTCTGGAGTCATGCTCCCGTCTTCGTATTCCTGCCAGTTAATCTTGTTCATGAGAGCGCTCCTTCGAGTTGGCCGCTGACCGGCGCAAGCCTTTTGCGAAGCATGGCCCTGGCTCTAAAGAGCCGGGATCGGACCGTTCCGATCGGGACATCCATCGCGGTGGCTGCTTCTTCATAAGTCAGCTGTTCAACGTCGCAAAGCTGTATTGCCATCTTGTAGACCTCAGGCAGATTTTCCAATTCGTCCAGGATTCGGTCGGCTTCCATTCGCCAACTCACCTCTTCCCAGAAGGGTTCTTCGGCCGCTTCCACGGCCCCAGGCTCATCAAGCGATGAGTGCGGTTTTTCGCTGCGCAGCTGCATCAGCCGCTCGTTCCGCAGAATGCGGATCAGCCAGCTTCGCAGATGGCGGCCGTCAAATCGCTCCCAAGCTTGGTAGGCCTTGATCAGAGCGCTCTGGACGGTGTCCTCAGCTTCATCTTGATTGCAGCCCATCCTTCGGGCGACGCGATAGAGGACCGGAAGCTCTTTTTTAACAGAGCTTTCAAAGTCGCCTTTTTTGGGGCCGAAGATCATCCGATTGAGATCCTTGTTTCCATAGCGTCGTCAGACCTGGTACGACCTTCCTAATGACGGGTCAGGCCCCCAAGTTCCCCGGGTCCCGGTTAGAACGCCGATGCCATGCCGACCATCCGTGCTTCTTTGCCGTCGTGTACGGCGTATCGCGACCCGCCTTTGATCGAAGCTCCGCCGTGGCGGCCGTCTTTTGTGATGGCGTAGAACTGCAGCTGGAAGTTGGGCTTGCCGGGTTCGTCGAGCAGTCTTTTCTCAACTGTTTGAGCACAGATGCGCTTCACGACGTCGAGGCATGCCTCTTCCGGGCCCATGCCGTGCCTCATGTTCTCGACAACAGTGCGGCTGCCGTTGATCAGGATGTTGGCTTCGCCTCGACCCGTCGAGCCGCAGGCACCAACAGCGTTGTCGACGTAGCATCCACAGCCGATGAGGGGGGAATCGCCGACTCTGCTCGGAATCTTGAAGGCAAGACCACTCGTTGTGGTCGTTCCGCTCATGTCTCCCGCTTCATTCAAGGTGAGACATGTAATCGTCCCGGTGGGGCGAGGATCCAGGAATTCGGAGGCCGCAGGATCGATGTAGTCGTCGGTCTGGCTGAGCCGCTCCTTCCAGCGAACCCAGGCTTGCCTGGCGCGCTCAGTGAGCATGTCGACTTCCTCAAAGCCGTGCATCTTGGCGAACTCCGTCGCTCCTTTACCGACTAGAAAGATGTGATCGGTCCGCTCCATCACTGTCTTTGCGACACGGGCGGCGTTCTTGGTGTTTTCAAGAGCGCCGACCGCGCCAGCGTTGTAGGTAGGCCCGTGCATGACGCAGGCATCGAGCTGAACGACGCCGTCTTCGTTGGGAAGGCCGCCGTAGCCGACACTCATGTCGTTGGGGTCTTCCTCCACGATGCTCACGCCCGATACAGCGGCCTCGAGGGTGTCTTCACCCTCTTTCATAAGCTCAACGGCTTTGGTCACAGCCCGCATGCCGTTGCCGCTAGACACTGCAAGGATTCGCGGCTTGCCCTGGGGTTTATCCAACTTAAGCAGCTTGGCCAGAGGGGAGACCGAAGCTCCAGCAACGATCCCCTGCTGCAGGACTTCACGGCGTGAAACGCCAGGGACTTTCATGGCTGGACAGCATACGCTGTTTTAGACTGAGTCTTCAGGTTCGAACTGGCCTAAGGACCAATTACGGGCCGCAGGTACAATTTCGCCCGCTTGAATCCCACACAGCGGAATCGCGCCCCTGGGTCTTCCTGAAAGGGAAGTTGGTGGCGGAATCCGATCTCGCTGGAGGAAACAACCCAGGAAACAAAATGCCCGAACTCAGCATGAAAGAGCTGCTGGAAGCGGGGGTTCACTTTGGACACCAGACACGACGCTGGAACCCAAAGATGAAGCCCTACATCTATGGCGCTCGCAACGGAATCTACATTCTCGACCTTCACCAGACCATGACCCTCTTTGAGGATGCATTGGCCTTCGTTCAGCGCAAAGTCGCTGATGGTGGATCGGTCCTCTTCGTTGGAACGAAGAAGCAGGCTCAGGCCGCAGTCAAGGAAGCTGCCAAGAATTCAGGTCAGTACTTCGTCACCGAACGATGGCTTGGCGGAATGCTCACCAACTGGGAGACCATCAGCCAGCGAATTACCCGACTCAAAGAACTCGACCGAATGGAAGAGGAGGGCTACCTCGCTCGCCTCACCAAGAAAGAGGGTCTGAAGCGAATGGAAGAGCGCGACAAGCTTCAGCGCTACTTCGAAGGCATTCGCGACATGGAAGCTCGACCTTCCTGCATTTTTGTCGTCGACGTCAAGAACGAAGAGATCGCTGTCAAGGAAGCCCGCAAGCTCGGCATCCCCGTTGTCGCCATCGTGGACACCAACTGCGATCCGACAATGGCTGACGTGATCATCCCCGGCAACGACGACGCCATCCGCGCGATTCGACTGGTCACAACAAAGATGTGCGAGGCGATTCTTGAGGTCAAGCCGATTTCCACCGCTGTCACCGAAGGTGAGGACGGCGAAGAAGTCGCTGCTGAGCCAGCAGAGGGCACTGAAGTGATCCTCGGCGATGTTGAGCAGGAGATGCTCGCGGCATTCGAAGCCGGCGCAAAGAAGACTGCTGAAGAAGCAGCTGCCAAGGAAGAGGCTCCAGCAGCTGAAGAAGCAGCACCAGCAGCCCCCGCAGCTGAAGCTGCCGCAGAGGTAACAGAGTAAGAATGGCAATCAGTGCAAAGGACGTCATGCGGCTTCGTGCCGAGACTGACGCTCCGATGATGGACTGCAAGAAGGCGCTCGTCGAATCCGACGGCGACTTCGATGCAGCCAAGAAGCTTCTTCGCGAGAAGGGCAAAGCTGCCGCAGCTAAAAAAGCTGGTCGATCAACCAAAGAGGGCATCGCCTTCGTGGTCGTCGATGGCTCAAAGGCCGCCGGCATCGTGGTTGAGTGCGAAACAGACTTCGTTGCAAAGAACGAGGACTTCATTAAGCTCGTCCAGGGCCTCGGTAATTCTGTGCTTTCTGCTGCCAGCCCAGCGGCTGGTGAAGTGGTTGAGCTCGGCCAGGACGACGAGATCGACGGCAAGACCCTGAAGGGCCACGCTGAAGACGCTGTCGCGACGATCCGAGAGAACATCCGCATCGCCCGCGCCGTCTGCATGCAGGCTTCGGCCGGTGCTTCCTACAGCATCTACAATCACACGAACACCAACAAGGCGGCCGCCATCATTGAGATGAAAGGCGACGCTGGCAACCTCGACGAAGTCGGGTTCCAGATGGCCCTGCAGGTGGTTGCATTCCCGCCCCAGTTCCTGACTCGGGACGAGGTGCCGCAGGACGTGATTGCCAGCGAAATCGAGACGGAGACGAATCGGGCCATTAAGGAAGGAAAGCCCGCTGAGATCGCCGCCAAGATTGCTCAAGGCCGAGTCAACAAAGAGTACTACCAGTCTCAGGTTCTGCTGGAACAGCCGTTCTGGACCGATGCTAAGAAAAAGGTCAAGGACTTCGTGAAAGAGACCGCCACCGGCGGCTCCGCTGAGGTCAGCGGCTACACTCTTCTCCGCGTCGGCGACGGGCCTCAGGAAGACTGAGGATCACTAAGCTGGATCTGCGAAGGCAGCTTTTCCGGAACCGCGACAAGCGCGGCAGGTTCTTTTGAACCTGCCGCGATTTCGCGTTTGCCTATGGCTGGTGCAGCTATGTTGAAGACTGGGCCCTCCGAAGAAGCCGTCAACATCGAGCATGCCCGCATTGGGTTTAATGGACGTGTCAAGCGGTTTTTGGAGCCCTCTTCCCGTGAATGGGCTCAGCTGAAACCTGACATACAACCGGTGACAAAATGGCGAAAATCGAAACACAAAGAGGTCTGATTTGAACCTGGAATCACCCGACGCCGGTGAGGCAACAAAGTACAAGAGAGTCCTGCTCAAAATCAGCGGCGAGGCGCTTGCCGGTCCTGATGGGAGCGGAATCGACGCTGAAACGCTCGCCTACATCGCCGGAGAGATCGCCTCAGTCCACGAACTCGGCGTTCAAACATCCCTCGTCGTTGGCGGCGGCAATCTTATCCGCGGTGCAGCCATCAGCTCGCACGTCGCGATCAACCGATCCGTGGCCGACCACATGGGGATGATGGGCACGATCATGAACGGCATGGCCCTCATGTCCGCCATCGAGCACTGTGGCGTTCCAGCCCGTGTTCAGAGCGCGATTGCCGTCCAGGAAGTCTGCGAGCCATTCATCCTGAGAAGAGCCGTACGCCACTTGGAAAAGGGAAGAGTTGTCATCTTCGCTGGCGGCACAGGCAACCCCTATTTCACCACCGATTCCGCCGCTGTTCTCAGAGCACTTGAGACCGATGCGCAATGCCTGTTCAAGGCGACCAAGGTGGACGGGGTCTACGACAAAGACCCCCACAAATTTGATGACGCCGTCAAGTACGAGACCCTCACCTTCGGTGAGGCGATCTCCAAAAAGCTGGCCGTGATGGACCAGACAGCATTTACGATGTGCCAGGATCATGGCATGCCCGTCGTAGTGCTCGACTTGATGCAGAAGGGCACGATGAAAAGGGCGGTCGCCGGTGAGCCGGTCGGCACCCTTGTTACTGGAGACTAAGAAAATGAAGGATCTTTTGAGCGACGCCGAACACAGAATGCAGGGCGCAGTAGACGCCACCGTTCACGACTTCCAAAAGTTTCGCACGGGCCGTGCAAATCCCATGATCCTGGAAGGGATCATGGTCAACTACTACGGTGTGCCAACACCCCTCAACCAGGTCGGTGCGATCAGCGTGCCAGAGGCCCGTCAGCTGATGGTCAGCCCGTACGACAAGAGTCTGCTTGGTGACGTCGAGAAGGCAATCTTGGCCGCAGACCTGGGCGTTTCGCTTGGCAATGATGGAAACGGCATCCGCCTGACCTTCCCGCAGATGACTGAGGACCGGCGCAAGGACCTCGTCAAGATGGTTCACGCGCGGGCTGAAGAAGGCTGCGTCGCGGTCAGAAATGTCCGCCGGGACATCCTCCACAAGTTCCACGCGGCTGAGAAGGAAAAAGAGATCACCGAGGACGAGATGAAGTCGTACGAAAAGAAGGTCCAGGAGATCACCGACAGGTTCGTCGACAAGGTTCACGAAGTCCAGAAAGCCAAGGACGAAGAAGTCCTCGAAGTCTAGTCCTCGCATGTCGAGCAAAACCTCCAATCCAGTCAGGGAGCGTGCAGCTTCCCTGGGCGTCGATCTTGAACGCCTGCCCCGCCACGTCGCCATCATCATGGACGGCAACGGCCGCTGGGCCCAAGGGAAGGGTCTGAACAGGCTCAAGGGCCATCGGCAGGGATATCTCTCGCTCAAGGACATCCTCCTGCAGGCAGACCAGTTGGGAATCGAGTGCCTTACCGTCTACGGATTCTCCGCTGAGAACTGGAGCCGCCCGGAAGCCGAAGTCACCGGCCTGATGAAGCTCATCAATGAGGCGGCCAAAACAGAACTCCAGCTGCTCGTCAAAGAGAACGTCAAGGTGCTGATATCCGGAAGGAAAGAGGAGCTGCCGGACTTCCTTCGCCAGACCCTCACAGGCCTCGAGGCGAGCACCCGCAAAAATACGGGGATCAAGTTCGTCTTGGCCATCAACTATGGCGGCAGAGCTGAGATAGTGGACGCGGCGAAGCGCCTCGCCGAAGCCGGCTCAGAGATAACCGAAGAATCGATCGCTGCGAGCCTCTATCATCCCGATCTTCCCGAACCTGATCTGATGATCAGGACAGCAGGTGAGATGCGGTGGTCAAACTTCTTGATTTGGCAGGCGGCGTACGCTGAGCTGGTTGTCACAGACGTAACCTGGCCAGAGTTCGGCGGAGACGAGCTGATCGACGCAGTCAGGACATACCAGTCGCGGGACCGCAAGTTCGGCGGTCTTCCTGGTTCGTCCTAAAACTCCCAATGACCAGCATCAACGATGACGGCAAAGCCGTCTTCGTTCCGCCCCACAACTTGAAGCTCGCCCGTCTCAGTCTCGTTCGGAAGCCAGACGACAGCCCGGGTGCCTTCGGGCACATCAAGCTTTATCGAAAAGCCGCCCTCGCGCCTATCAAGGCGCAGTGAGATATCGCCTGAAATGGAGGGGACGGTAGTCTCCAGCCAGTCCAGGTGAGCCAAGTTTGGCCTGACTTCAAACACCTTCCAGCCTGGCGTCAAGGGCTTGAGGCCAGCCATGTAGGAGCCCATAAACGTCAGCGGTCCACCGGTCCAGGCATGGTTCTTTGAACCCCAGTTGGGATCCCAAAGCTCCGGCAGAGTCGTGAGTTCGTTGTCCACGAGTGGGCCGTACCGCTTCTTCATTCGAGCGTAGGCGGCCTCTGGTTCTCCCATCATGTAGAGCGACTCCAGCACGTACTTCTCCATGTAAGGGCTGCTGTTGAATACGGTGTCGAGAACGGTCATGATGCCCGGCCACTTGTCAGCTTCTGCGAGCCCTGCGACCACAGCGAGTCCGTTGCCACGATCATCAGCCTTGCCGTCAATGGCAGAGCTGTAGTGAGTGCCTGTCCAGTACTTCTTGTTGAATGCCAGCTTGAGTCGCTCGTAATTCGGAACCGCCTTTTGGGCAGTGTCCGGGTGGCCGAGAAGGCGAGCCATGTTGGCAAGCCGCTTCAGCGACAGCGCATTCCAGCCGCAAAGCAGCAGAGGGAAGTCGATCTCTTTCGACGGTTAGACCGTCCTTATCGAGCTCCCAGAGCTTCATGTAGGTCTTGAATGCGGGATACACCTTGTTTGCCGTTTCGGTGTCGCCGGTGTGCAGGAAGTAGGTGCCAGCACCCTTCTGCCCCACCGAGGCGAGCATCTGCGTCGGGAGCTCCTTCCCCCAGCCCCGTGATGGAACCGGAGAGTAGACGACTCCGTCGCTGCGCTGCCACGCGGCCAGTTCGAGCAGTCCTTTCCGTGCGAGGTGTCGGCTCTCTGGTGCCAGCGCATAGAACGCCATCTCCAGCTCGATCACTTCGTCGCCCCACCATTGGGCCCGCTCGCGGTCGGGGCAGTCCATGTAGGTGTCGCGCATCGTGACGTAGAGCGTACGGCGCGACTTTTCCCAGAGCCCGTTCAGGAACGGATCACTGCTGGCGAAGCTCCCGGTGAATTCAGCGTTGTAGCCCGTCTCGCGGTACTTGAGCGCGACGACTTTGACCTCTTTTGGGATCGTCCAGACGACCTCGTGGCCGTTCATCCAGCCAGGGAACTCGTAAGTCTGCCGGCCTTCCTTGGTGACGTATTGAGCGATGACCGCCTCGGTGAATCTGGCCGAATCACCTTCGACCATGATCAGTCGCCCCGCATCGGATTCCACTTCAAGATAAGGCGTGAATTGGCAGTTGTAAGGGAGTTTTGTTCGGATCTGCCCGGCTTCGTTCCGGGCAGGAATCTTGCCGACAAAGTCCTGAAGATCCCAGTCCTTCCACATGGGGATCGGTCTCTTTGACAGCTCGCCCCAAGGCTTTGACCCGGTGCCGCCAAACTCGTAAACGCTCGGCCAGTCTCTGTCGTCAAATCCTGCCGCAAACCAGTCGCCAATGTCTTTTCGTGCATCAAACCGGTAGCTCGGCTCCGATAGCCGGTAGTTCGGCAATGGCTGGTCAGAGAGGGAGTAGGACGGGTGCCGATAGACCTTCCACGTGGCATCTGTACCAGACACTTTGCCATCCACTTTGGCTTCAAGAATGAGCCCAACTTCGCCTGAGTCGGCGTGTGAAAAGCCTGACCGCCCGAAGTGCCAAACCATCACCGAAACTTGGTTCTTTCCGGCATTCAGGTGCTCAGCAATATCGATCTCATCGAAGTAGGTCGTGTCCGGCGCCGGACCCCTCTTGAGCCCGCCTTCGCGCACAACCAGCTCACCATTGATCCAGAGCCAGTATTTGGAGTCCACAGCCACTCTCAGCCGTGCTCGTTCAGGCGAATCTCCCGCTTCAATCTCACCCCGGAAGCAGAGCCAGGCGTTGCGTCGGTCAGCCCTCAACTTGTGGGGCGGTTCACCGACCCAGACGGCGCTCCAATCCGCTCCACGGTCGAGAATCTCTCTGCTGAGGAAGGGGTCGATCATGCTTGTCACTTCAGGATCTGAAAAATCAGTCGGGTAGTAGGCAAACACCATCATCACGGTGATGATCAGGCTTCGGAGGATTCCGATCGCTCTTAAATGGTGATGCATGGCGGACGAGGTGAGCAGTTTACTCGGCGGCCACGAGCGAGTATAACTTCCGATGGCCTTCGGCCTGAGCAGCAGCTATGAGTCTCGCCGTTTTTGCAGCCTCGATTTTGATCATGAACCCTGAAACCACGATCGATCTGAAGACGCCCTGGTCTGACCAAGTCAGCCAGACAGCGCCCCATCCTGAATACCCGCGCCCCGGCATGATCCGCCCCGACTGGCTCAGCCTCAATGGACCGTGGGATTATTCGATCCAGGATCGCGGAAGCGAAGAGTGGGAAGGGAAGCAGGGTTCAATCCTAGTGCCGTTCCCGGTGGAGTCAAAGCTCTCTGGAGTTCAAAAAACACTCACCGCAGAACAGAGACTCTGGCAGAAACGCACATTCTCAGTGCCAGAGGGTTGGAACGGACAGAACATCCTGCTCAATTTTGAAGCCGTCGATTGGGAGGCGGAGGTCTATGTCAATGGCAAGCTCGCAGGGACGCATCGCGGCGGCTACAGCCCCTTCTCATTCGACATCACGGAGCACCTCACCGTTGGCCAGGATCAAGAGCTTGAAGTCCGGGTCTACGACCCGACAGACGACGGGTTCCAGCCAGTCGGCAAGCAGACGAAGAATCCCAGAGGCATCTGGTACACCGCTGTCAGCGGGATATGGGCGAGCGTCTGGCTGGAGCCTGTGCCGATCAATTCAATCAGCAGTGTGAAGCTCATTCCCAATGCGGCAGATGCCCGAGTCAGCCTTAGCCTCAACCTCACGGGATCAGCCGCTGGACACGAAGTCAAGGCTGTTGTTAAAGATGGCGGCAAGGTCGTGGGGCGAGGATTTGGCCATGCAGGCAGGACGATCCCAATCAGCATCAGCAGCCCAAAGCGATGGTCTCCTGACTCTCCGCACCTCTACGACGTCGAAATCGAGCTGATCAGTGACGGCGAGACTGTCGACAGAGTCACGTCATACTTCGGCCTCCGAGACATCGAACTCAAGACAGACGAATTTGGCCCGCGGATATATCTGAACGACGAGCCGATCTTCACGCTTGGCCCGCTCGACCAAGGCTGGTGGCCAGATGGGCTCTACACAGCCCCGACAGACGAAGCGCTCCGATATGACCTTGAGATCACCAAGAAGGCAGGCTTCAACAGCGTGCGCAAGCACGTCAAAGTCGAGCCGCGCCGCTGGTACCGGCACTGCGATGAACTTGGCCTGATGGTCTGGCAGGACATGCCAAACACTCCTCCTGGCAAAGGCGGCCCTCCGTGGGATCGTGACTGGAAGAAGGACAATCCGAACGCCGACTGGAAGCCAGGCAGAGAGTCGGACGCAAACTTCCGGCATGAACTCACTGAGCTGATCGACCACCTCGTCTCTCATCCTTCGATCGTGATATGGGTGCCTTTTAATGAAGCTTGGGGGCAGTTCGACACCAAGGGTGTTACCGAGTGGATTCAGGGTTATGATCCCTCGCGCCTCGTAAACTCGGCCAGCGGAGGCAACTTTGTCAAGACAGGCGACATCCTCGACATCCACGCCTACCCCGGACCAGCGACTCCGGATCGCCAAGAGAAGCGCTCGATCGTCCTCGGAGAATTTGGTGGACTTGGTCTACCTGTCAAGGACCACCTCTGGCAGGACAACAATAACTGGGGATACCAGTCGTTTGAAGAGCGCGAGGCCTTAGCTGACCGCTATGAACAGCTTCTGCTTGGCCTCATGAACATGAAAGGGGAAGGGCTTTCCGGTGCGATCTACACCCAGACCACCGACGTCGAAGGCGAAGTCAACGGACTGATGACATATGACCGCCAGGTCATCAAGATCCCGCTGGAAAGGCTGAACTCGGCCAATCAGTTTGCTTACGGCGCGCCGCCAATGAGGACTGTGCTGGTGCCAACATCGGAAAAGCAGGCTCAGATATGGAGATACACAACCGTCGATCCCGGAAACGGCTGGACTGATGCAGGCTTCGATGACTCGGCGTGGCAGGAGGGTCCTGGTGGTTTTGGCACGGCCACGACACCCGGCGCTGTCGTCGGCACCGAGTGGTCAGGTGAGCACATCTGGCTCAGAAGAATCATCGCGATCCCGCAAAGAGAAGGCCAGGCGTGGCTGCGCATCCACCACGACGAAGATGCCGAAGTCTGGCTGAATGGCAAGAAGATCGCCGACCTCTCGGGCTATACGTCCAGCTACGTGGATGTCCCCATCAAAGACCAGGGGCTAATCAAAAAAGGAACTGCCCTCCTCGCTGTCCGATGTAGGCAGACATCGGGAGGGCAGTTCATCGATGTTGGCTTCTCCGAGATCAGCCGCTAAGTTCCAGTCTCCTGAGTGAATTGAGCCATGTTGTATGGCCGTCGCTCTCGCCAGGACTTCAGCTGCAGCGTGACGATCTTGAAGTCACCAGGCATGTGCGGCGGCAGGTTGTCAACGAGTGTTGGAACCTGGAAGACCGACGGGATCTGGTTGCCCAGGTCAAAGTAGGAGCCAACCAGCGTTCCTGCGATCTTGCTCTGCTTGGTGCTCTTGACTGTGCCTTGAGCATAGAATGCACCGGCCAGATTCAACTGTGCATCACCTGAGTGGGCAGCAAGGTTGAGATCGCGCTGCGCAATGAAGCCAAGCGCCGTGGTCAGCGGGAATACCAGGGTCGGATCAGGGAGGATGCTGGCGTGGATGTTGATGTCCTGCGTTGAATAGAGCGTTCCACGACCTGAAGTCTCAATATAGCCCTTCGAAGTGCCGATATCGATGTCTCCGTCGAATCGCACGACGCCTTGCACTTCCAGCAGGCCCGTGCCGTGGCGTGACGGCGGGTCGGTCCACCTGATATAGTTGCCGTTGACGTCAGGTCCATAGCTGAAGCTTGGCGTATTGTTGTCGATCTTGTTGATTGGCACAGTCAGCCCGTATCCGTCGAGGAACACCTTCTGTGTCGAGTAGACAACTCCCTCGTCCTCGTACTCCTCAGCACCAACTCCCGTAATCAGGGGGAAGTCGATGTCGATGTGCTCGAGATCGTACGCATGATGCGCACCGTTGTCGCTGTAGACGTTGTCTGCGCCGCGCGTTCCGCCGTAGCCGTCGTTGACGTAAGAGCCGTCAATTGACCACTTCTTGGTCGTATCGATGGTGTCCTCTTGACCGGCGGTGCCCTGTCCACTCAAGCCGAACTTGCCGTGCTTCACACGGACCTCAGCATCGAGGGTCTCAACTCCACCGAAGATCGGTGGTGGTGGGATGACAGCTGAGAGCTCAGGTGGGATGAAGTGGTAGTTGTTGCCAACCTGGGCTGTTCCCGCGAATTCCGAGCTCAGTTCAGAGACCAGGAATGGCGCGTCATACACTCCGTCACCGTTTGTATCGTTGAACGGCTCGGCGTTGTTCCAGATGCCATCGCCATTAGAGTCGACGAACGCTTCACCTGGATCCCAGATGCCGTTGCCGTTGGAATCCGTGAATTCCTCTGCGTCATCCCACTGGCCGTTGCCGTTGAGATCAGAGTAAGCCTCGCCTTCACCGAGAAGGTGCATGGAGCCTCGGACATCGACGTTGCCGTTGATCGTGCGTCCAGCCTGACCCGCACCGGCGAAAATCGCGTTGTTCCAGATTGAGACGTTGCGGGATTTGACGTATGCGCGAACGCTTCGGCGGCGGCCTTTATACCAGGCTGTGCCTGTCACCCAAGCCGAACCTGAAGGGCCAGTCGAAGCTGGAATCACGTAAGCGTATGAGAAGAGATTCGGGTCCAAAATCCCAAACTCCTCATGCGTGATGTGAAGAAGAAAGTCGATCTGATCGTATTCGTCTACGTAGTCGTAGGCCTCTGTGAGCTCAAACTCAAGCCCAGCCTGGGCTCCTTCGAAAGCGATCATGGCCCGCTCTTCGTTGTCGCTGTGCAGCATCGCTGTGCTCGTTGAGCTGGCAAGGCTGAGCCCCAACACGAGAAGCATCAACATGACAAGGAGAATAAGAACGGAGGTGCTGCCGGTTTGCCTGTTTTTCATTATCGGTTCCTCAACATAACGGAGGTCTTCATCCGGATGTATCTATCCTGGAGGGGGGACGGTCTGAGCGTAATGAGATTGATCGTAGCGGCTCGCTCAGAGCCGATAGATGTCGCGGTGAACGGTCGGTAGGTCTGCTTGTACTGAGTTGAATTCGGATCCGGATCGTGTGCGATGATGTGATCGACAAGAACATGGCCAGTCCTGATGTCCTTGAGCTTGTCGCCGTCAACCACATAGCCCCTCTCTACGCCGTCCCATTGGACGGGGATCTTGAGCTCAAACTCGGCAGTATCGAAGTCGAGGGCCTCAGCCCGAGCCGGCATCTTGTAGTACATCTTCTTGCCGTCATCTGAGATTTCCACGTCGAGAGC
>JALGYA010000320.1 GCA_029824475.1 Fimbriimonadia bacterium
TCAGTCCTTGGCTAGCAGACTGGATGTCGATTTCGACTATGCCCGACTCGACCTTCCGCCGGCAGCCGACGAACTCAGTATGCGCAACTCTCGCTACGCTGCGCTGCTAGCAATCGCCGGGCGTCAGCAGGCCAGCCTGGTCCTTACCGCGCATCATGCGGATGACAATCTGGAAACGGTGCTCTTTCGCCTTCTGCGCGGCACCGGACTCCGCGGACTCCGCGGCATTCCGGAGGCTCGGCAACTGGGCGACGGAGTGCTTCTGGCGCGCCCCTTCCTGAATGTACGAAAGAACGAGCTCTTCAGAGTCCTGCAGGAGGCAGCCCTCAGCTCCTGGGAAGATCCGAGCAATCTGGACCTGGGCAAGACCCGCAACTTCCTGCGTCACTGCATGATTCCAGAACTGCGCAAGAAGATGGGAATGCGATTGGATTCCAGCCTGGTTGCGATCTCTCGTTCCGCACATGCCGTCGGCGAAATGCTCAGTGGACATGCGGAGGAAATCCTCGGAAGTCATGGCAAGGCTATCGCGCCATGGCGTTTCGAGCTGGGACTCAGCGATCTCTCTGCAGACGACCAACCCTTCCTCGGTGAGGCCTTGCGAATGCTGCATGAGGAGATGAGTACCGTGGCACCAAAGAGCCGCTGGCTCGAGAGGGCCGCAGCGATGCTGCATGCGACGACTGGCCAACGCCTGCTCGCCGGCGGTGAACTCCTTCTCGAGCGCACTCAATCAGGTCTCCTGGTGCTCAATGTCAATCGTGCCGGAAGCCCCCCAGAGGAGCCTCTCAGCTTTTCTCCAGGTCCCCAGTCGATGCGATTTGGCAGCACCGAGTGGCAGCTGTCCGCTCGCTACCACGACAGCCCACCTTTGGACCCCTCGCCACAGGCTAGCGGTCGTTTTCGCGCACTGCTCGACGCCGAATCTATCAAGGGTGGCCTGTTCCTGCGCATCCGCAAGCCAAGGGATCAGTTTTGGCCTCTCGGAGCGCAAACCCCTGTGGATCTGAGACGCTTCCTGCAGGGTCGCCATGTACCACGTTTCGACCGGGATCGGCTACCGCTCCTTGTCGACTCTGAGGATCGAATCCTCTGGACTCCAGGGGTCGAAATCGCTGAGAACGCCAAGCTGCGCCCGGATTCGGGACCCTGTATCGAGATCTTCGCCCAGCGGGCTGGCTAGCTTCCGAGACCTCCGCGCTTCATACTGGCAGGACCGGCACGCCCCAGCCGACTCGTCCCCGCAACCGATCGCAAGCTATCGCATGACTCAGCTGACTGTCACCAGAGGCCCGACGGCAGGCCAGACAGTTACCCTCTCCGAAGACCGGAGCTACTTGATCGGCAGCGCTCCAGAAGCTGCTTTGCAGATCGGTGGGGACGGGATCGCAGCCAAGCACCTATTGGTCAAGGCACTCAAGGGTGGCGGCTTTGGCATGAAGGGCCTGGCAGGAGCCTTCCGTATCAACGGCAGGATGACAGAAGCGGCAAGGCTGAACCTGGGCGATCGCGTCCAAGTAGGCGAAGTGGAGCTGCAGTTCGGCGACCGCCAGTCCTCAACCGACAAACAGCTCGGTGGATTCCGCATACTGTCACTTCTCGGTGAAGGTGGCATGGGGCAGGTCTTCCGCGCCGAACAGGTCAGCCTGAATCGCGAGGTCGCGCTCAAAGTGCTGTCGAGAGATCTCACCAAAGACCCAGTTTTCGTAGCTCGCTTCCAGGCTGAAGCAAAAGCAGCTGCCCGACTGCACCATCCGAATGTCGTGCAGGTCTTCGATGTGGATCACGAAGACGACACCTATTTCTATTCGATGGAGCTAATGAGCGGCGGATCGCTGGAGGATCTGCTGAAGAAGCGTGGCAAGCTCGATCCAGAGTCCGCAACGCGAATGATCTGCGACGCAGCCCGTGGACTTGGCTATGCCGAGTCTTTGCGAATCGTGCATCGGGACATCAAGCCAGACAACTTGATGATCGACCATCACAGCAACATCAAGATCGCTGACCTGGGCCTGGCCCAGAGCGATGAGGATCAGCCGGGGAAGTTGCTCGGGACGCCGCATTTCATGTCGCCAGAGCAGGCGCTGCGCAAACCCCTTGACCATCGCAGCGACCTGTACTCGTTGGGCTGCACCTTCTTCAGGTTACTGACCGGGAAGAACCCCTTCCCCAGGACAAACGTCAAAGCGATCCTTCTCGCCCAGGTAAAGGAAGAGCTGATTCCAGCCCACAAAGTTGAGTCGGATGTGC
>JALGYA010000115.1 GCA_029824475.1 Fimbriimonadia bacterium
AGACTCGTGAACCGTCATCGTTGAGGCCCATCGCCTCGTTCTGGCCCAGCTCCTCGCCGTAGACCCACGATCCACTGCCGAACTTGATCTTCTTTGACAGGCCGCCCTCCGTAGTCAGCTGGCGAGAATTGCCGTCGATCTCCAGGAAAACGTTGCCGTTCTTATACTCCGCTTTCACCTTCCCATCTGCTGAGAAGGCCTCTGTGTACTGCCTCCCACGGGAAGGGCGGCGGCGGCCGGAGTTGGGATGTCGAGGGGCAGCGGCCGGTCGTGCTGGCTCCTTCTCCACCTCTTCTGTCTCTCCGCTGGAGGCGGACTGGACGATCCACTTTCCGCCCTCTGAATAGGTGAATTCATCGGGGCTGATCCAGCGGACTCGGAGTGAGGCTGTCCTGAATTAGCGGCGGAGCTTCGGCCCCAGTGTCGTGAAGTCGTCGTAGCCCGGCATGTCGGCCAGCCGATCTTGGGCCTGAGCGCTGACGCACGCCAGCACGAGACCGCTAAGAACGGCGGTTCTGTAGATGCTCATTGGTCAATGGGCGAAGGCATACCCGATGCGATGTGCAGAGTTTGCGTCGGGAAGGCAAATTCAACGCCCACATCTTCCGCGATCTTCATGAAGTCGCGGAGGACTTCGTCACGGATTCTCAGCTCATCCTCCCAGTTCGGAGCGATGATGAAGCAGTAGACCATGATGTCGAGGCTGCTCGCGCCGAAGTCGTTGAAGAAAATAAACCGCTTGTCATTCCAGACATCCTCTCGCTCAAGCAGTCTCTCACGGACCCGGCTGCAGAACTCTGCGAGCATCTGCGGCGTGGCGTCGTAAGTCAAGCCCATCGTGGTCTTGAGGCGACGGTATCGGCGCTTGCCGTAGTTTTCGACCGGCGTTGTGATCAGCATGCTGTTGGGCAGCACGACGAGCGAGTCTTTGAACGTGCGAATGCGAGTCGTTCTGAGGCTGATCTCCTCTACCGTGCCGTCGATGCCGTCGATGTAGATCCAGTCGCCGATGCCGAACGGTCCTTCAAAGAGGATGGTGATGGAGCCAAAGAAATTCTCAACAGAATCCTTGGCTGCAAGCGCGAGGATCATGCCGCCGATGCCAAGACCAGCGACCAGGCCGGTGACGTTGATGCCCAGCTCGTTCAGAAGCCAGAGCCCCACGGCCGCCAAGATTAGGAAGTTGCCGAACTTGTGGACGACGGGGATGATGAGCGTGTTCGCCTTCTTCGATGTCTTGGTGCTGCGCCGCGACATCCGCTCGCCAATGATCTTGAGCGCGAGACCCCATGCGGTCCAGAGCAGCCAGACAACACTGAATGCCTGAACGAAGTAGAGGACGCCGAGAATTCCAGACGAGAGCTTATCAGGAAGGCTGAGGAAGGGCATCCCTTGCCTGAGCAGGAAGACATTGACAATGAAGCTGATGCTGCGGCCGAGCCCCTGCATCAGATCATCGGGGATCGACTTGCGGCCGATCTTCACTTTTGAGCGGATGAGGAATCTTGAGAAGAGCCGAATCAGCGTGCCGGCGAGCCAGCTGCCAAGGATGAGAACGAGCAGCCCTGCCCATTGCCAGGCACCGAGGCCGAGGAAAGAATGTGAACTCCAGGATTCTGGAAGCGCTTCCCGGAGTCTCTCGCCTGGATCGAAGAGTGACTGGTCGACGTCCTTCAGGCCTTTGATAACCGGACGGTCACGCACAGACTCCCACATGGTGTGGAGGCCCGCTACGGTCTGCGGAGTGAATCGCCAGGCGCCGTCCGCACTTTTTGCCATCGACATGCGGCCGATGAATGGATTTGCGTCTGTCGGGAATCCTGCAACCAGGAACTCCGGCCCCTCTGTCGTATTAGGAACGTCATCCCAATCGATGAACTTCTGCCGGTTGAGGGTTGCGAAGAGCATCCCCGCGATCTCCTCTTTTCTCTCTTCGGCAGCGAGATTCCCCGTGAAATCGATCGACTCTGAGGCCGTGGCAGGGTCCTGCGCATTCATCGCTTCGAGGAAGCGGAGCAGAGATGCATTTGGCGACTCTAAGCCCGTGGTTTGGGCGAGAAGAGTTGACGCAGTAAGGATCAGCAGAATGAAGACTGCCGAGGCGCGACGCATGTCGGCTAAGTTACCTGAGCGGGCTTAGATTTTCGCTTGGCCAAGATGACAGCCAGGACGGGTGCGATGAGAAGAGCTGGGAGAAAATTCTCGGTGGGAATGTCCTTGATGCCAAGGATCGAGAGCCCAAGGGCGAGCATGATCACACCGCCAGCTCCCGTCGCCTCTGCCAAGAGGTCAGGGTTTTCGGAAATGCGGCGGAGCTTGGTGGCTGCCAAAGTGAGCGCTCCCTGAACGAACAAGACCACGACCGCCGCGAAGAGGACACCGATGCCGAGCGTGGCAGCGAGAATGATCGCAGAAATGAAGTCGAGAGCTGACTTCAGCTTGAGCATATCGAAGCCTTCGCCGAGGCCGTCTTCAAGGCATCCCATCAGCGTGAGCGGACCGACGCAGAAGAGCACTGACGCTGCGATAAGCCCCTCATTGAACGAGCCGGACTCTCCGGCGAGCTTTCGGACCTCCTCAGCCACCCATGCAACGCCGCCATCGATGCCGACCAGGGTTCCGATCACCACGCCCAGCACCACCGCCACGATCATGACGAGCATGTTCTTCGACTCCAGCGCCATCTTGATGCCGAAGGCCAGCACAATCAGGCCAATCCCCATGATCGCCGCCTCGGCAATTCCTGGAGGAAGAGCTGACCCGACCCCAAGTCCGATGAGTGCACCAGCTGCGGCGGTGACTGTATTGAGCAGGGTCCCCCGCATCGGCAGTCGATTCAGCACAAGTCCGACCATACCCCGCGCCTAAGCAGTAGAATATCCGCCTGTGAGCCAGGACCCTTTGAAGGTGGTTTTCATGTCGACAGGCACGCGGTACTCAGCTGAGTATCCGCTGAGGCTTGCCAACATGCTGCGGCGTCGTTGGGGCGGTCAGCTGAAGATGACCTGCTTTACCGACCAGCACCTTCCGTTCGATGATGACGTCGAGCAGGTCGATGTCTCGGGCTGGGGTCTGAAGGGCACGCACTCCAAGATCAAACTGTTTGACCGCACGGTCATCGACGAGCCGTACCTGCTGCTCGACACAACTCTGGTTCTTCGCGACGACCTCGAGAAGATCGTTCTCCCCTGCATCGAGTCCGGCAAGGACATGTGCGTGATGAAGGATTGGGGCTACGAGTGCATGCAGGGCTGCATCCGCTACACGATCCCGACTGAGACCACAGAGGAGATTTGGAAGCAATACGTAGCGGGAAAGAAATACCCGTTCATGGACACGAAAGAGTTCATCGACTACGGCGAGCAGAACTTCGTCTGGGCGGCGATGCAGGATCTGGGGCTTGACAAGGATGCCTTCTGGTTCCCCGTCCACTGGGTTGAGTCTTATCGCCGACTGCGAAAGCTTGCCGCGAGCGATTATGACGAGGCGGTCCGGCGTGCAGCAGCTGCGGTGATAATCAAATTCCACGGCAAGCCGAACCCGCATGTAGTTGTTGACCGTGGTGGCTGCATCCGGTCCGGAATCAGACGATTTCCTTTAAAGCCCAAGACTTGGGCCTACCTCCAGGCCGAGATGGAAGACTGCTGGAGGTAGCCAGTCCCGCCCAAATCTGCTCCAGGAACAGTAATATGGAGCGGAAGAGCGGATACACCATCCCCGTCCACGAATGTGGACTGTATCCGTCGAGGCAGCGCGCGGTCATAAGCTCTTTAGGCTGAGCGTCTCGTGATTGGAGAACCGGACATGGTGCAGCAGCCGCTTCCTGCGGAATACACATCTTTAACCGACGATGAAGTCTCGTCGCGGATCGAGGCGGCCAAGGCCAAGCTCGGAAAGCGCGCTGTTGTGCTCGGTCACCACTATCAGCGTGACGAGATTATCAAGCATGCGGATTTCACCGGCGACAGCTATAAGCTCGCCAAGCATGCCGCAGCGCATCCTGATGCGGAATTCATCGTGTTTTGCGGCGTCCACTTCATGGCTGAGAGCGCAGATATCCTCACGACTCTCGATCAGAAGGTGATCCTGCCGAATCTCGCCGCTGGCTGCTCAATGGCGGACATGGCGAACAGGTTTCAGGTCAAGACTGCCTGGAAGCAGATGGGGCAGCACCTTGATTTGAGTGAAGTGATCCCGATCACTTACATCAACTCAGCGGCGAACATCAAGGAGTTTGTTGGACGGAATGGCGGTGCGGTCTGCACTTCCAGCAACGCGCGCGGAGCGCTGGAATGGGCGCTTGAGCGGGGAAGTCGGGTGATGTTCTTCCCAGATCAGCATCTTGGGCGAAACACGGCTGTCGATATGGGATTCGATCCGGACGAGGACATGGTCCTGTGGGATCCATTCAAGCGAATGGGCGGGATCGACCCGGAGAAGCTAAAGAAGGCCAAGTTCATCCTGTGGAAAGGCCACTGCTCCGTTCACGCCCGATTCACGGTTGAGCAGATCGAGAAGGCGCGCAAAGACCACCCAGATGTTAATGTCCTGGTCCACCCGGAATGCACCCTTGATGTGGTCAACGCGAGCGACCTCGACGGATCGACAGAGTTCATCAAAAAGACGATAGAAGACGCAGAGCCAGGCTCGACATGGGCGATTGGGACAGAGATCAATCTGGTCAGCCGACTGGGCCAAGAGCATCCAGACAAAACGGTCTTCTGCCTCGATCCACAGATATGTCCTTGCGCGACCATGTACCGAATCCACCCCTCATTCCTGTTGTGGACATTGGAGAAGCTGGCAGAAGGTGAGGTAGTGAACCAGATCAGCGTGCCGGAAGAGACCGCCAAGTGGTCGAAGATCGCTCTGGAGAGGATGCTGGAGATCAGCGCTGATCCGAAGGCGAAGAAAGCCTAGCCTTTGAACATCTTGATCGTGTCGCGGAACGATGCGTCCGTGACAAAGACTTGCTGGAAGACTTTGTCGATGATCGTGAAGACTTCGAGCAGGGATTCCAGCCTATCCGACAGGTGCTCAGCCTCTTTTGAAGCAGACCTGTCCGGAGCGCTCGCGATGCACTCTTTGAGGGCACCGACGGTGGGGTCGATTTCCCGCCGCTTTCTCTCTCGAACAACCCGGGCGAACATTTCAAGGACATCGCCGCGACACTCGTAAGTGTCCTTTCTCTGGCCAGGCTGGCGGAATCGCTGGATCACGCCCCAGTCGATCAGGTCTCTCAAATTCATGCTCGCGTTGCCGCGTGAGATCATGAGCCGGTCGATGATCTGGTCCATCGAGAGCGGGGAAGCGCTCACCAAGAGGAGAGCGTGAATCTGCGCCATCGTCCGGTTGATGCCCCAGTTCGAACTCATGCGCCCCCACTCCAAAATGAATTGATCTTGGACAGCTTCGAGCTGCTCGTTTACTGAGGAATCGCTCGTTGGTTGGGCAGGCATGGATTTGCTCCTGGGTTGCTTGTCGATCAGCCTTGGATCTCTTCGGATTTGGTCAAGTTCATCTCGACGTACTCTTTGTAGTTGTCTGGTACATCGGTGTCGACGAAGATGGCGGAAACCGGGCATTCAGCCTCGCAGAGGCCGCAGTCGATGCATTCGTCGGGATGGATAAAGACCATGTCGTCTCCCTCGTAGATGCAGTCTACAGGGCAGACGGTCATGCAGGATTTGTCCATGACTCCGATGCAGGGCTCAGTAACGACGTAAGGCATTGAAATGGCCTGTCTGGCAGGCCGCCCCAATTGTGGCACGAACCCTGCACGATGGGTTGGAGGTCCTGCACGTGCGCCGCAGCCCAAGGCCCATGGGCCCTTGGGATCAGAGACCTGTGGCACAATAAAACGATTGTCCTCCGAACGGAGTATCTCCTGTTATGTCAATTTCCCTCACCGAAAAAGCAGCAACTGAACTCAGAGAATTGATGGTCAGCCAAGACAAAGCCACGGCGGCCTTGAGGGTCTGGGTTGCAGGAGGCGGCTGTTCAGGTCTCAGCTACGGAATGGCTCTGGATGACGGGGAGCCGGAAGCTGATGATCAGGTGTATGAACAGGATGGACTCAAGATCTTCGTTGATCAGCTGAGTCTTCAGTACATGACCGGCGCGGCAGTCGACTATGTCGACGACGTAATGGGCGGCGGATTCAAGATCGACAATCCGAATGCCCAGTCAAGCTGTGGCTGTGGCAACTCCTTCAGCACTGAAGGTGGCGGCTGCGGAACTGGCACAGAAGGCGGCGGCTGTGGAAGCGGCTGCGGCTGCGGCTAGTCTGCGGCATCTGCGCCGCTCTCAAATGCGGCATGAACAAACCCGGCCCACTTCTTCTGCTCTTCGTCTGAAGCGACGATGACCTGGAATCCAGTGGCAAAAAGACCCTTGTCGAGATCTCTGCAGTAGCGCACTTCTGCGCCGACCGTCATCGGTTCACTATTCATCTGGCCGATGATGAGCATGCAGATCGTGCCGGGGGCAAATTCTTCCCGTGATCGCAGCTGAAGCCCGCCAAGGCTGACGTCTACGACGACTGAGCGGAACTTCAGTTCAGCCGTTCCGACCACGACGTGCGCGAATTCGAGCACGCAGCGGCGGAGTTCAGATCGCCTCTCTTCGGGATGCAGTTCCTGTTCGCTTGGATTCATGATTTCGATCTCTAGCAAAATTGTCGGTAAGACTCTTGCGGAAATTAAGCAGCAATGTCTTGATTTGTCTCAAATGACTGATGAATGACGCCGCGTTCCGCGATGATCCGCTTCAGAGCCGCGTAGGCATCAACATCGAGTTTTCCTGCCTTAGAGTCGTCCTCCATGATGGATAGGACGTCTTCGGCGGCCATCTTGCCGCGATAAGTTCTTGTAGAAGTCATCGCATCAAAAATATCTGCGACAGATGCGATCCTCACAGGGAGGCTGATTTCGTCTCCTTTGAGGCCATCCGGGTAGCCGGTGCCATCCAGCTTTTCATGGTGCCACCGGACGATCGGGAGACAGTCATGGAACATGTCGATGCCCTCAAGAATCCTCACACCCTGCTCAGGGTGAGTCTTAATCAAGTCGTACTCTGCGTCGGTCAGGCTGCCTGGCTTGAGCAGCACTTTGTCCGGGATGCCGATCTTTCCGACGTCGTGGACGAGAGTGCCGAGCTCGAGAACGCGCATCTCATAAGGCCCCAGCCCCATCTCTTCGGCAATCCAGAGGCTGTACTGCATCACACGCTCTGAGTGACCAGCTGTGTAGGGGTCCTTTGCTTCAACGGCCTTCACAAGGCTCTTGACGACAGATTCGAGGTTGTGCTCAAGGTCGGCCAAGGCTCCTTCAAGATCCTTGTTGGCCTGGGCGACTTCCGTGTTCTTTCTCTCAAGGGTCTCTCGTGCGTACACCGAATCGGTGATATCCACCCCAAAGGCCAGAGAGATCGAACTGTCGAATTCAGCGTCCGGGGCTGGGATGCCCTGAACATGAATGTGTCGGACATCTCCATTTGGGTGCCTGACCCTGAAGTCCGACTCGAACGGGCGGCTGCCCTCGGTCATCGTCTCGATCAGCTTTTCGACCTTTGGCCGATCCTCATCTACAACCGGATCGAGGCAGAATTCGTCAGACGTTGGCGCACGCTCGTATCCAAAGATAGAGTTCCAAGTCGGATTGCGCAGAGCAACTTTTCCAGACTCCACCTTGAACAGGCCGACCGGCACCGTGTCAATCAGGAATCGATACTCGTTCTGTGCGCGAGTCTTGACAACAAGGGCACCTTCAAGCTCTCGGTCCCGTCGGAGCGCTCCGTAGAACATGACGAATGCGAAGACCGATGTTGCTCCCGCCAGGAGCCCGACCCACGCCTGCTGCGAGTTCAGCCGGACCTGCTCTTGCGCCAGCCTGCTCCCTTCAAGGTGAGCGGATTTTGTGACATTTCGCAGCTGGCCTTCAAATCTATCGATCAGCGCCAAGGCGTCGTCAGAACCTCGTACGTGGGCATCGTAGGCGAGCGAAAGTGAGATGTCCAGCCAATACTCCGTCGTCCCGCGGAGCTCAGACATCAAGTCCTGCACTCTCGGCGGCTGGACGCCGTTTCGGAGCTGCTTAACTGCAGTGTCGGCTCGTTCATAGATGACGAGATCATTGGCGAGCGTTTCAGCCTGTCGTACGTTTCCGGCCGCCTTGGAGTGAGCCTGAAGCCCGAACACGATCATCGCGGCCACGCCGATCATGAGCGCCCATTGCCCGACAGTCGAGAAAGTGCGCATGACGGAGGCCGCCGTGCGGATCATGGCGGTGTCCCTGGGCCGGAAGAATCCGCCAACCGCCAAGGCGGCCATCAATGCAAGAACAGCGAGGCCTGCTGCCACTGAAAGCGCCTGCAGCTGAACATCGCCAACCTGCATATCTACTGAGGACGCCGTTCTGCCGGCTGAAGCTGTGCCGACGATCCGACCGCTGGAGTCTACGACTGGCACGAAGGCGGCATAGAACTCTCCGCCCGAGCCTGGGAGTGACACGCGTCCAGTCTCTGCTTCGCCCCTAAAGTAGGCGTTGAGCATCTCCGCCGGTGGATTCTCTATCGAGCGCGGGCCCTGCCCGCTCGGGTCGAAGAGGACTTCCCAGCCACCCTCAACCGGTCGGTAGAACGCTGCATGGTCGATCCCTTGTGCAGTTGAGAGAATGCTTGCCAACTGGCCAGAGTAGGTGATGGCTTCCTGCGTGGAGGGTTGGGAGCCGTTGAGCAGCAGGTCGATCTGATCTTGATCTGCTGTGAGGCTGATGAATCCAGCGCTGGTATTCAGCTCCTGGAAGATGCTCTTTTTGAGCGCATGTGTACTGCCAGCGGCGGTCACCCAGCAGGCGATTCCGCCCGTACCGAGCAGCCCCAAGAAGATAGCCAAAGCCATCCAAGCTCGCTTCTGTCTCCACTTCAGATTGATTTTCATGCCAGCAGCTGTTCCTATTGTCGGCTGACAGAACTGCTGGCACAAGGCTCAAACAAAAAAAGCGCAGAACCCTCATTTTGGGTTCAGCGCTTTTCGCGTTCGTCGTGGGTTTAGCCGTCGGAAGAGACCAGTACGTGGCCTGTT
>JALGYA010000321.1 GCA_029824475.1 Fimbriimonadia bacterium
AACGGAACCTCCAGCCTGACCGCGAGAACCGTGCTTCCCTGCTGCACTCTTCCCTGCCACACCTCGATGCACCGCGGCGTCCCGCCGGAGCGGCATGGAATCACGACCAACACCTTCGCACCCCTCGTGAGGCCAGTGCCTTCCCTCTTCGACCACGCCAAGGCGAACGGACTGAAAACGGCCTTCTTCTTCAATTGGGCACAGCTGCGTGACCTTGCCGAGCCGGACAGCATCGACACATCAGTCCTGCTCAACAACACACACAGAGTGACGTGCGATGCCGAAGTCGCAGATTCAGCCATCAAGCACCTCACTGCTGAACCGGCGGACATCATCTTCCTCTACTTTGGAGGCACCGACAGCCGCGGCCATGAGCACAGCTGGATGAGCGATCCGTACATCGAAGCAATCGGCGAGGCCGACCGCTGCCTCGGGCTCGTTCTTGATGCCGTCTCAAAGCACGATCCGACCCTGCTGGTCATGTCCGACCACGGCGGCCATGACCGAACCCATGGCCAAGACATCCCGGAGGACATGACCATTCCCTTCATCGCCTCTGGACCGGGCATCTCACAAGGAACAATTGAGGATCAGGTGATCATCTACGATGCGGCGCCGACGGTCGCGCATCTCGTTGGCATGGAGCCGCACCCGATCTGGGAAGGCGAAGTCCGCGTCAGCAATCGATGATCAGAGTGACGGGGCCGTCGTTGAGCAGCTCGACTTTCATGTCGCCGCCAAATTCGCCTGACTCAACTCGTGGCCACAGCCGCTTCAGCCCTTCTAGAAATACGCTAAACAGCGCCTCACCCTGCTCAAAGCCAGCGGCACCCATAAATGAAGGCCGGCGCGACTTCATCGCGTCGCCGTACAGAGTGAAGTTTGATATCGCCAGGATCCCAGGCTTGGCATCCGCTGGCAGGTCCTTCAACGCCAGGTTCATCCGGCCTTCTGCGTCATTGAAGATGCGAAGCCCCACAACCTTGTCCGCAAGCTTCTTGGCGTTTTCGACGGTATCGGCTTTACCGGCGGCAGCCAGCACAAGCAGCCCGACACCGCACGATCCAACCACCGAATCATCCACACACACAGACGCCCGGCTAACCCGCTGCACCACGGCCCTCATCGCCCAAACACCCTGAGGATGCTCAGCACGTCTGAGAGATGCCCAATTTTCGACATCACATGCCGAAGGTGGCTGACGTCTCTCACCTTGATGATGAAGTCGATCTCTGCAGTGTTGGTCCGCAGCGTCTTGACCTTGGCGCCAACAACATGGGCCTTGGCCTCAGCAAGAATCGTAGTAATGTCGTTGAGTAGCCCGTCCCGGTCAACGCTCACGATACGCAGTGTCACCGGGAAGGCATCCACATCGGCCGCGCTCCAGGCGACAGGGGTGATCCGGTCTGGCTCCGTCTCGACAAACCTCAAGAAGTTCGGGCAGACACGGCGGTGGATCATGATCCCGCGACCTCTCGTGACGTATCCGGCAGCGTCGTCACCCGGGACTGGCTGGCAGCACTTGCCGCGCCGGAACATCACGTTGTCGAGAACCCCGGCAATAACCGTCGGCTCAACATTCCCTTCAGGGTGGACAGTGAGAGACGGCTTTTCCAGCGTCTTAGGCTCGACCAGCTTTTTGAGCCGCTGGACAACGCTCAAGACGCTCGTCAGGCCCTCCCCAACTCTTGAGAACACATCGTCGGGAGTGACTACCTGCCGCATCTTCTGAGCGATCTCGTTGATGCGCTCGGCGCTCAGATACTCCTTCGCATCGAGGCCCTGCCTTCGCAGCTCCTTTTCAACGGCCTCACGTCCTCGTTGTGCACTCTCGGCTTTGGATCGCTTCCTTAGGAAGGACTTGATTCGCGACCTGGCGTGGGCCGACTTCACGAATTTGAGCCAATCAAGGCTCGGCTGTGCGTTAGACCTCGTAATCAGCTCAACAACGTCGCCGTTCTGGAGCTCAGAATCGAGCGACATCATAACGCCGTTGACGCGTGCCCCAACCGTGCGGAGACCGACATCGGTGTGGACACGGAAGGCGAAGTCCACTGGCGTCGCACCTGCGGGGAGATCGATGACATCGCCTTTTGGTGTGAAGACGAAGACCTGCTCACTGAACAGATCAGAAGAGACCGTCCGGAAGAAGTCGCTCGATGTGCGTGAATCGGAGGACCAGTCGAAAAGCTGCTTCCTCAGCGTCGACATCTGCTCCGGAGCGTGCTTGAGCGTG
>JALGYA010000322.1 GCA_029824475.1 Fimbriimonadia bacterium
GGCATCTCCATGACGAACATGAGCTCTCCTTCTGAGACGATTCTCTTTGCAGAGTCGACAATGAAAGACAAGTTTGCTCCTGGATTGTCTGGCGGCATGGGCATCGTGAAGGGCGAAATCGGCTATGCACGCATCGAGCCGCCGTTCGCAGTCCCAGTTCCCCCACAGTTCCCGCCATACAACGGCTGGAGCGGTACTTTCCCGAACGCAGCGTCTCAGGGTCAGCTCTGGGGCAGATTCGATCCGAAGAGAGTCCTCGTAACCTATCTTGACGGCCACGTCGGCTATCCGCACATCCAGTCACTGGTTGGCGAAGGCACGACTGAATTGGAAGTCAACCGAGCCTGGAACGGTCTCGGCAACAACTAGAGGATTCACTCTGCCATCGAAGCAGCCCCCTCCACTCAGTGTGGAGGGGGCTCGCTTTTTAACTTGGTCAAGCGGTGAGCCGGCCAATTGGGCTTGAATAGAGAACTGATGCGCAGTGGGGAAGGATTCGATATGAACTGGAGCGAGGGCCTGGTTCGTGTTTCCGATTCTGAATTCCCGATTAGAAAGTCGAGCCGAGCGAAAAGGATCAAATTCCACGTTCGAGGCTCCTCGCTGGAGATGGTTGTTCCGGAACGCTGCTCGAAGCGCAGGGCCAACCAGGCATTGAGACAGAGTCAACGGTGGATTCTGCGTGCCTTGGACGAGTGCGGCCGTCGAGCGGCCTTGGCTCCCGTGCCAAGCCTGTGGGGCGAGGAAGTGTCGCTCGCTTCGCTTCAGGAGGCCGCTGGCCATGCATCCAGCGATCATTGGGAGCTTCTGCGACGCCTGGCGAAGTACGAGCTGTCGGAGATCTGCCGCGAGGAGGCTGAGCGAATGGGATTGGAGCCGACCCGGATCACGGTCCGAGACCAGAAGTCGAGGTGGGGATCATGCTCCTCTCGTGGAGCGATCAGCCTCAACTGGCGCCTCATCGTGCCCGATCCATCTATAGCTCACTACATCTGCATCCATGAGCTGGCGCACCTCCGGCACCTCAATCATTCCAGGGGCTTTTGGAATGAGGTGGAAAGATGGTGCCCGGACTACAAAGCCCACGAAGCCTGGCTCAAAAAAGAGGGTTGGCTCCTCATGGAAGCAGGCAGATAAGCCTAAGGGCTACTTCTTGTCAGGTGGGATGGCGGCAGATTCCGACGCATCTTCTGCGCCTTCTGAAGTTGCCTCTGGTCCTGCCAGGTCAAGGGCCTCTTCGTGCGTCATATCACGAGTGGTGTTCTCCCGCAGGGCATCTTCCTCAGCCTGAGTGTAGCTGCCGTCTGAGCAGCCAATCATGCTGCAAAGCAGCAGGGTCGCCAAAATTCCGTTGATGAGTCTCACTAGTTCGTTCTCCACACTCTGGTAAAAGCCGATGTTTGGGGCCTCTAGGCACAACCATCAAGTCCGCTGCCGAATGCTGAACATGCGGCCATGGACTCAGACTGTGCACGCAAATATTATCGGGCGCGCCTCTTCACAGGCATTTGAGGTGACGCTTGTCTCGCATCGGGACTTGCGCCCCCGCCTCCATTCATGCGCCCGATCTCTTCCGGTGTCAAGTCTCTGCTGAGGTTGATTCTGAGCTGATCATCCTGAGCGGTTGTCAGTTCGCCAGTCGAACAGCCAGAAGTCACTGAAAACAGAGCCACGATTAAAACCCAATTAATCGACTTCATCACCTATGCCTACGCGGGTCGTTCGCTGATTGCAGCAGAGTTAACGAATGAAGCCCGACTCTTTCGAGTCGGGCTTCATCTCTTTCACGAGCCCAGGGGCTCAGTAGCTGACGACTATTTCACCAATCTACTTTTGGGCTCTTGTTTTGGTCGGAGCTGCTGCTGCTTGATCCTGAGCGTTGCCGCCCGCGTCACCAGAGCCGCCCATTTTGGCGATCTCCTCTGGCGTCAGATCTCGCGACAGTGCGTTTCCGAGCTGCTGTTCTTCTTCTTCGCTGTAGCTGCTGCTTGAGCAGCCACAGACAACGACGAGAATAGCTGCTGCAAGAATCCAGTTGATTGGCTTCATGTTCTTCATTCTACTCAAGCGTTAGTCAATGGACGGGGCGAAGTACTTCATGTGACCGTTGCCATCGCCAGGAAGACCTACGCGACCACCAACGAGTGAAGTCCACTTCTCTGCCCAGACGTGACCGTCGGTTCCTGCCTGTACGCAGAGTCCGTCGGGCCAGCCAGTCTCAGGAGTCGGCTCGCTAGC
Source organism: Fimbriimonadia bacterium (assembly GCA_029824475.1). Taxonomy (GTDB): domain Bacteria; phylum Armatimonadota; class Fimbriimonadia; order Fimbriimonadales; family Fimbriimonadaceae; genus JALGXY01. The sequence continues at coordinate 2,239 of JALGYA010000322.1, forward strand.
TCTGATTCGACCGGAAGGTCCAGTTGTAGCGTTCTTGTTGCCCCAGAGGTTGAACACAGCGTCGCCCCACCATCGTGCAGCTTCGTCTGGGCTCCAGTCCTGGTGCCACTGGTTGTCAGCAGTGTTGCCCTGGTGGATCAGAATCTGATCAGCAGGTCGTGCAACAGCTGTTGTGCTGAGGGAAGGATAGCTGGACTTGTAGCCGTAGCTCGCCCAGGTCATCCACTTGGAAGTGTCTTTCCAGACTCCGCCAACACCTTCTCGGCCCCACGTCTCACCATTGGTGATCGTGTCGAGCGTCATGGTGTTGTATGTGCCGAATCGACAGCTGCCTGCACACCAGTCAGATGCGCCGAGTCGTGATGGCATTGCCCACTGTGAGTTCAGGACGAACGGGTTGTCCGTGATCTGAGCCGGTGTGAACGAGTCCATTACGATGCCGACGGTCTTCATGTAGGGCATCTGAAGCGTGACCCACGAAGGCATGTTCCAGCCGCCACGGTAACCCATGGAAGGCGTGAAGTGATCTTCGTTGTCAGTTGCATAAATCAACTGAGCGAGGGCCATCTGCTTGGCATTTGAAATGATGGCAGTCTGCTTTGCGGCAACCTTGGCTGCGGCGAAAACAGGGAAGAGAATTGCGGCAAGAATGGCAAT
>JALGYA010000323.1 GCA_029824475.1 Fimbriimonadia bacterium
CGACTGGCTCGCCGCGGAATTCGTGGAGAGTGGATGGGATGTCAAACGCCTGCACAAGCAGATCGTCAAGAGCGCAGCGTATCGGCAGTCGAGCAGGGTGACGCCGGAGCTGTATAAGCGTGATCCGGACAACAAACTCCTCGCCCGCGGCTCCCGTTTCCGCATGCCGTCGATGATCCTGCGCGACGTTGCATTGGCCTCAAGCGGTCTGATCAGCACAAAGCTCGGCGGCAAGCCGGTCTATCCGTACCAGGTGCCAGACCTTTGGGAAGGGCTCAACATCTCCACTGCCCGGAACTTCACCTATCCGCAGTCGAAGGGTGAGGACCTCTACCGACGCAGCATCTACACGTTCTGGCGGCGCACCGTCGCTCCCGGCAACATGTTCGACGCCTCGTCGCGGCAGGTCTGTGCCGTGGGCGAAAGCCGTACATCCACGCCCTTACACGCGCTCACGACAATGAACGACGTGACGTGGGTGGAAGCCGGCCGGGCCCTCGCACAGCGCGTGCTCCTGGCCGAACAGCTCCCCCGCGACCAGCTGCGCCTGGCGTTCCGCCTGGTCTGTGCGCGGTATCCACATCCTGGTGAGCTGCGAGTTCTGATGCGGAGCCATCGAAAGGCGCTGAAACACTATGAAGGTAAGGAAGAGGCCGCGCTGCTCTACCTGCAGCAGGGCGATTCAGAGCGAGATGAATCGCTAGATGTTGTTGCCCATGCAGCGATGGCGAATGTCTGCCTGGCGATTTTGAATCTGGATGAGGCTCTGACGAGGGAGTAGGCGACCTACTGAGCAGGCTCCGGCCGGTCCCGATAAGCACCCAAGTCACCCAAGCCCATCATCTTCCTCCGCTTGTGCACGTTCAGATAGACAAGCCGTTCCGACAAAGCCTCGATCCGCCGTGAAGTCCCCTTCCTGATCAGCAGAAGCTGCCCCTCCATCAACTGCTGATCCTTGCCAGGCAGCTCGACAAGCGCGCGGCCTTCCATCACGATCATGACCACGTCGATCTCTTCGTTCGTGTGCTTGGTCACGCCCTCGCCTTTGGGCCAAGCGACCAGCGTGCAGTCGAGATCATGGCTCTCCACTCCCCAGAGAGCCCCCTGCCCTGAATCCTCGCCCGCCTTGCGGGCCATGTCGATAAAGTGAGTCATGAAGCGCCTCTCAAGCCCATCTTACTTCGAGCACCTGGACCGGGGAGGACACATTGGATGCCCCTCTATCGTTCCGGCGCAAGTAGCTGTACGCCTTGCCGTGACATACTGAAGGCAACCGTGGCTGACCCTTGGATCCTGATCCTAGACATCGTTGTCGTTCTTGGCGGAGCGGCCCTTTTTGGGCTCGTATTTGAAAAGATCGGACTCGGATCCGTGCTCGGATATCTGGTCACGGGGCTCATCATCGGGCCGGGAGTCCTGAACCTGATCGCGGGGCAGGAGATCATCAACACGATCGCAGAGATCGGTGTTGCCCTCCTGCTGTTCACCATCGGCCTGGAATTCTCCTGGAAACGGCTGGTCGGCTTCGGCGGGCGCGCTGTCATCTCCGGTGCTATTGCGCTGGGTGCGATCATTGCGGTCTTCACAGGCCTCGGTCTGCTGTTCGGGCTTGATTGGAGAGCTGCGCTTGCGATTGGAGCCTCTGCATCGATCGGCTCAACCGCCATGGTCCTCAGGATCCTCCGGAACCGGAGAGAACTCGACTCCTCCCATGGCCGATTCTCCATCGCGATCCTCCTCACCCAGGATGTCGCCCTCATCCCGCTCGTCCTTATCGTGTCGTTCCTGGCCGGTGAATCAGGAAGCCTGGCATCTTCGATCGGCAGCGCGGTTCTCAATACGGCCCTGCTCGTCGTCGGCATGACCCTCTTTGTCTCGCTCGTCATTCCCCGGCTGCTGGATGAGAAAGTGATCGCCAAGAATCGCGAGATCCCGATTCTCATCGCGATCACCACGGCGATCGGCGCCACCTGGGCCGCGCATACCCTCGGCCTCTCCCCCGCTTTGGGAGCCTTTATCGCGGGCCTGCTGCTCGCAGAAGGCCGCTTCGCTGACCAGATGAGGGCCGACGCGCTGCCATTGCGCACGCTCTTCATGGTCGTCTTCTTCGTCTCCATCGGCCTGCTGGCAGACATCGCCTGGATTGGCGACAACATTGGCCTTGTCCTCGGGGCGACTGCCCTCCTCATCGCTGCCAAAGCAATCCTCACGTATCTC
>JALGYA010000116.1 GCA_029824475.1 Fimbriimonadia bacterium
TTACACGCCAGAGATTCACGACGCACTGAGCCCCGGAGTTCACGGCTCCACCTTTGGCGGTAACCCGCTGGCCTGCGCTGTCGCCTCCGCTGTAATTGACGTGCTGGTTGAAGAGAACATCCCTGCAAGAGCTGCCAAGATGGGCGAGTACCTGCAAGCAAAGGCACGAGAAGCCCTCAAAGATAATCCCAAGGTCAGAGAGATCCGCGGCAAGGGCCTGATGTTCGGTGTCGACCTTCGAGAGAAATCCGCCAAGCACCTGGGCGCTCTTACCGCCAAGCACCACGTCATCGCACTTCCCGCGGGCCAGACGGTGCTCAGAATGCTCCCAGCGCTCACTGTCACAGAAGCAGAAATCGACACAGCCGTCGCGGCAATCGTCGATGTCCTGAGCTAAGAAAATGGACCAGAACCGCGCCACCCAGCTGCTAAACGATCTGGTCGCAATCCCCTCGCTGTCAGGCGAGGAAAAGCAGGCCAGCACCTGGCTTGTCAGCCAGATGCTGGAGCTCGGCTACGACCGAGCCTATGTGGACGAAGCGGGAAGCGCGGTGGGCGAAATCGGCCCGATGGACGCGGAGAGAACCGTTGTCCTAATGGGCCATATTGATACAGTTCCAGGTCAAATACCTGTACGTATTGAAGCCGACACTCTCCATGGTCGCGGCAGTGTTGACGCCAAGGGGCCGCTGGCGACATTCGTCTGCGCAGCCGCAAGTCTCGGCTCAAGCTGGGGCCACGAGACTAATACGAAACTGGTCGTTGTCGGAGCGACAGAAGAGGAGGCGGCGACCAGCAAAGGCGCTCACCACATCCGGGACAGGTACCTTGAATCTGGCTACATTCCCGATGCCTGCATCATCGGCGAGCCGAGCCGGTGGAACCGCGTCACGCTCGGCTACAAAGGCCGCATTCAGATCGAGTTCAGCGCCAGCAGAACTATGGTCCACACAGCTGGTCCGGAGCGTGGAGTTGCCGCCGATGCCGCGGCCCTCTGGCACGAAATAGAGCGCACAGCAGACGCCTTCAACGAGGGCAAACCAAGAGCCTTTGATCAGCTCATGCCAAACCTACGCGAGATCATCAGCTCGAATGGCGAGGGCTTCGAAGAGACGGTCTCGATGATGGTAAGCGTCCGCACTCCCATGAATTGGAATCGAGACGAATTCACAGATCACCTAGATCGATGGCTGAAGGCAAGAGCCGACGAAAAAACCCAGACAAACCTTACATTCAAGGGCCTCGAACAAGCCTGGCGTGGGGAAAAGTCCTCTCCCGTCGCGCGAGCCTTCCTTGCGGCGATCAGGGATGCAGGAGAAAAGCCGGGATTCGTGGTCAAGACCGGAACGTGTGATTTGAACGTGGTTGGGCCTGCCTGGAACTGCCCGATCCTGGCCTATGGTCCCGGCGACAGCTCGCTCGACCACACCCCCATCGAGCACATCAGCCTCACCGAGTATTGGCAGGCAATTCAAGTCCTCACGAGTGCGTTAACCAGGCTGTCAGACCTGCTTCCACGGCAGCAATCCCGATAAAGGAAACTGATCGGGTCTCTCCTGCGGTATCGTCGGCTGGAGAGATTGATCGGAAGAGGGCTCATTCCCGCCATAACGGCAGGGGCTGGCAACCGTCTGAACTTCTCGAACCTTGGTTGAGGAACGAATTTTGCTCAAGAGAACCCTACTGATCGGACTCATCCTGGCGGCATCAGCCACCTGGGCTCAGACGGCGAAGATTGTCAAGCAGGTGGTTGTCAAAGGCAACACGAGCATCAGCACGGACTTCATTAAGACCAGCCTCCGCAGCATCAAAATCGGTGAGACTTTCCTTAGATCCGATGCCGACAAGGACGAAGATGCACTTCTCAACCTCGGCTTCTTCCAGGATGTCCAGATCCTCATCAGGGAGCTGAGCGACACGGAACTCGAGATCATTGTTGAGGTGGTTGAAAACCCGGTCATCAGGGAAATCCGGGTCCTCGGCAACACCGTCGTCTCCACGGAAGATATCACAGCGATCGTTCTTGAGCACCAGCAGCTCGAACGCGTGTGGGTAAACCAGCGTGGCCGACCGATCCGTGAGGCGATCCAGAAGATTTATGAAGACGAAGGCTACTTCGTCCAGCTCATGGCACTGGAGCCTGAACAGGATGTTCCTGGTGCTCTCAAGATTGAGATCCTCGAGCCGAGGATTCGAAACATTGTCTTCACGGGCATCCAGCGCACCAAGCGCCGCACCCTTGAGCGGTTGATGAAGACCGATGCAGGAGAGACACTCAACAGCACACAGTGGCGACGCGACCTGGAAGAGCTCTATGCCACGCAGTGGTTCGAAAAGATCGAGCCAGCCGCGCCGACACCCACCGGAAACCCCGGCGAGTTTGATCTCGCCATCGATTTTGTAGAAGCACGCACTGCCCAGGTCACAGCGGGCGTCGCACTCGACCCACAGAGCCGGCTCGTAGGAACCATCAGCTACAGCGACATGAACTGGCGGGGCAATGGCCAGAGCCTTGGCGTCCAGATGTCACAGGCAACGATCGGCGGCGGCCTCAGCGCAGAAGTCAACTTCCGAGACCGTTTCTACGACGAGAACGGGACGACGCTGAGTGCTTCGGTATTCAGCAAGATTCAGTACTACTTCACCGGCGGCGGCCTCGGACCGATCGGCTTCGACGACGATCGCGCCCGATTCGATCAGCGGCGTGAAGGCTTCTCGGTCTCGATGAATCGACCGACTGGCGAAGAGATTCACACGACTGTCGGTATCACTGCTCAGAACATCAGCACGATCAGTGAAACCGACCTCGATCCAGATCAGTTCGTCAAGCAGGACGGTGACCTGGTGATGCTCCAACTCGGCATGGCTCTCGACTCCCGCCACCCGACCATCGAGCCCTACACAGGCCGCATGGCACGGCTCCTGATCGAGCCGGGATACAGCGACATCACATCGATCGGCGGAGCAGTTGAAGGCAACCCAGAGGTCTTGGGTGTGAACCGGTTCATCCGGTCCACGCTGGAGTACAGACAGTATTGGAATCTCAGGACCCACAATCCAGACGCCGACATCCTCGACCAGACGCACTCAGTGCTCGTTCTGCGAGCCAAGTACGGTCGAGTCGACGGCACAGCCCCGTTCTTTGAGCAGCTGTTCGTTGGCGGCTCCAACTCACTGCGAGGCTACGACAACCAGCGCTTCTGGGGAAGCCAGTCGCTGCTGGCGACAGCCGAGTATCGCTATCCCCTGCAGAAAGCCTTCAACCTCGTCGGATTCGTCGACTACGGTGGAGCTTGGGACGGCTACGGCAATCTCCGAGACTTCGAGCAGTCGGCAAACGCTGATCTGCACCTCGGCTATGGCCTCGGCCTCGCCTTCCGAACGCCGATCGGCCCGATCAGGATCGACTTCGCGTTCAACGATGAAGGCGGCAGCCGAACCCACTTCCAATTCGGAACCAGTTTCTAATTTGAACCTCAGGACAGAACACAGAATGAAGAAAAGACTCACCTCAAACCTTGGCTGGGCAGTCGCCGCCGCATTGGCGTGCGCGCTGTTCATCAGCGGCTTCGCACAGGAACAGCCTAAGGAAGGCGTCGTCAACCTCGGCCTCGCTATCAAAGACAGCAAACTCGGCCTGTCCAACACGGACAGACTCCGAAACGCGATCCAGTCGCGCGACGGCCTGCTGCAGTACATCCAGACAGAGCAGATTGTGACGCCAAACCAGGCCAACGAACTGAAAGAGCTTGAATTGAAAGAGGGCGCAGACGATGCGGATAAGGCTCGTGTCGAGGTGATCAAGGGTGAAATCACGGCAGCCGTGAAGGAGTTTACTGACCTGAGCACCAAGGGCAACCTGACTGCAGAAGAGCAGGCGAAAGTGACCGCATACAGCGGCAGCATCGAAGCGATGCGCGCCCTGCTTCCCGGCTGGCAGCAGGAGTTCCAGAGTGACCTAAACGCGCTTCAGACCGCCGTCCGACAGGAAGAGAGCGACGCCGTGAAGGCTGCGCTCGAAAAGGTGGCCAAGGACGAAGGCTACACTCTGGTCCACGATTCGACAGTTGTTCCTTTCTGCGTCAATGATCTCACTGAAAAGACAAAGAAAGCGCTCGACGACGCGCAGAAGTAGGGTCCTCGCGGCCTTCGTCATAATTGCAGGACTCGGAATTCCAGGCTGTGGCCAGGATTCCGAGTCTGTCTATATCGACCTGTCCAAAATCGTGCTGGAGCCGGAAGCGGCCGTTCTGTTCACCGATGGAGGGACGGTTGGGATCGCGGAGGCATCCCTGATCATTGAGGGTCTTCCAGAAGAGCTAATCGAGCGGGATGACGCGGTTGTCTCCGCGGATGACCTGCTCTACGAAGCTGAGCAGAGGCAGTTCACCACCTTTGTTCAAATCCGTGACCGCCTTGTTCGTGCCTACCAGGCGGACCTCGATGCCACCGAGTACGAACGTGTCCAGGAGATGCTTGAGGCTTTCCAGACTGAAGCTGACGAGAAGCTCGAAGAGGTCTGGCAGCTGATGCAGACCAACGCTATTGTCGTCGGACCTCTGAGGCATCGCCTGGCTTGGCTCGTCGGCTTCCCTGATCCCGATCCCGAATCTCGAAGAACTGCGCGGGCAGGTGACATTGATGCCCAAGCTCGTTACGCTGAGGCTGCTGAGCTTCGCACGAAGATTGCTGAGGCCACTGCTGCTTTCAAAGCTGAATCCGAACGGCTGATGGCAGAGGCGCGGGACAACCTCAGGTTTGATCTCGAAGACTGGGCGATCGAACGAGCTGAGATCGAGGACGAGATGCTCGCGAATGCAGAACGCAAAGCGCAAGAGGACGTTGAGCGCGCCTTTGCTGAAATCGAGAATTCAGCCTTAGATCCGGCGCGTGTGCTGCCTGCGGCGGAAGGCGCCGAAGTCACGATTCCAGCCTCCTCCGGGCTCCCCATCGCCCGGCGTCAAGTTTCAGGCAAAGACGGACAACCGGCAGAATCCAGACTCAAAGAGCAGGCAAAGATCTTCACAGACTCGCACGGATGGGTGCTAACAAGCTATCCTGACAAGGGCAGGGATGTCACTGAGGAGTTTCTGAATTGGCGGCGCAGGATGCTGGACGAAGACTGAGCGAGATTGCAGGTGTCGTCGGAGGTGAACTCCGAGGCGCTGATGTTCTTGTTTCAAGGCCTGTTCAAGCGGGAGCGGACGCAGCCGATGGCATCTGCTTTGGCGCTGATGAGAAGCACTTGCGGCGTGCAGTCGAATCCAACGTCGCCGCGATTATCGTTCCACGCGAATGCCCTGATGTCGACAAGCCCGTCATCGCCGTCGACAACCCTCGCGCTGCATTTGGTGCTGTCCTGAGCATGTTTGCCCGGGTCCACGCGATCCCGAAAGGCCTCCACAAGTGGTCTATGACCGAAGGCGCAGAAGTGAGCCCTGAAGCGGCCGTTGGCGCATGCGCGTACATCTCTGAGGGAGCGGTCATTGAGGCTGGTGCTCAGATTTTCCCACTCGCGTTTATCGGGCCCGGATGCCGCGTTGGTAAGTGCTCGCTCGTGCTGCCTGGCGCGGTTTTGCTGCAGGATGTCGAGGTGGGAGACTTCTGCATCATCCACGCGGGAGCCGTTGTTGGCTCAGATGGATTCGGTTTTGTGTGGGATGGAGATAAGCAGGTCAAAGTGCCGCACGCCGGATCTGCGAGGCTGGGCGACCACGTCGAAGTTGGCGCGAACGCCACGATCGATCGCGCCCCCAGCGGCGAGACGGTAATCGGTGATGGCACCAAGATCGACAACCTCGTCCAGATTGCGCACGGGGTGAAGATTGGCGATCACTCGGTGGTTGCCGCTCAGGCCGGGATCAGCGGCAGCACCAAGATCGGCGACCGCGTGACGATCGGCGGGCAGGTCGGAATGGTCCACCATGTAGAGGTCGCTTCAGACAGCTCATTCGGTGGAGGCACCGTGATTACGCGATCAGTGAAAGAGGGCGGCGAGTACGCAGGGATTCCCGCAAAGCCGATCTGGCAGGAAGTGCGCATTCGTGCCGCGCTGCCAAAAGTGCCTGATCTTCTGAAGCGAGTCAAGGCGCTGGAAGACGAACTGGAGACGCTTAAGAAGCATGTTGAGCTGGCCTCGCAAGACCCTGAATAGCAGCGTCGCATTCAGCGGGCCGGGGCTGCATTTCGCGGAGCCGGTTGAGGTTGTAGTCCACCCTTCTGACACAGGGCTCACGTTTCAGGTCGGTGATCAATCTGTACAAGCTTTGGCTGAAAATGTGCAGCAATGCCAGTTCCGAACTCAGCTTGGGCCGGCGGCGACAATTGAGCACATCATGAGCGCTTTTTCCGGCCTCGGCATCACAGATGCGCGTGTGGAAATGAGCGCGGGAGAGATGCCGGCGATGGATGGTTCTTCGCTCGATTACGCCCTGGAGTTCAATGCTGCAGGTCTCAAGGAGATTGGCGTCGCAGAGCATCCTGAGTTTGATCCAGTCGTGTTCGTGGATGGAGAAATCCGCATTGAAGTCAAGCCTGGAGAAGGCCACTGGTCATACAGTTTTCTGACCGGTGACCGTTGGCCGCACCGGCAGGATGCGGAAGTGGATCTGCGCTCGGATAGGTACATCAGAGACGTTGCCCCCGCTCGGACATTCGGGTTTGAAGAAGAGGTTGAGCAGATGCAGGCGGCCGGTCTTGGCCAAGGCCTGACTCTTGAATCCGCCTTGGTCGTGGGGCATGGAAGTTATGTCAATCCTCCACGATTTGAGGATGAGCCGGTCCGGCACAAGCTGCTCGATCTGATCGGCGACCTAGCCTTGACCGGCATCCCGGCGCAGCTGCTGGATGTCACGGCAGTCCGCAGCGGCCACCGCTCGAATGTGGCGACGGCCGTCAAAGTCCGCGAAATCCTACAAGGGATGTAAAGGCGCGTCTTCAGGCCAGTCGATTTCGATGCCTCTGCGCACCATCAGCTCCTGCAGGTCCCTCGTGTGATCTGCTGAGCCGTGTACCTGTTGAGGAGTCAGCTTTTCCCGAATGCAATAGGCCGCGAGCAGTGCCGCTGACTCGCCGATATTCCATTCCACGGGGTGAAGCCTTGTGCACCCGTTGGCAATCTGCGTGACGCCGATGTTCTTGCAGGCTGGCAGCAGGTTTTCCGCATGCCTCGGGATGAGTGCTCCCAGTGGAATCTGATAAGGCAGCGCTGAGATGTCGATGGTCGGCTGGCCATTGGTTCTCGGGTGAAGGTCGATGCGGTACGCGCCGATGCCAATTGAATTCTCGACCGCAGGGGCGCGTACGGCTTCCGGGTGGCAGGTCGCAGATACGCCCTGCTCCTTAATCGTCTCCAGAGCAGATATCCGCCGCGATTCCCGGATGTAAACCTCCTGCGCAAATCCGTCGGCCGACCCGACATGATCTCCGGACAGGCGGAGGCCTGTGAAGCCCGCTTCAGATTGCATCCAGTAAAGCCAAGCGAGAGTCAGATCTCTGGAGCATTGGCAGCCTTCCAAAGACAATCCGGCGCGACACGTACACGGCCCAGCAAAGTCGTTTTGAGGCCAATTCACCATCGTTGACGGGTGGTCGAAGCCGAGTCCATCATGTATCGCAGGGTCCACGATCTGCCGGTAAGTGAACCATCCGCCACCCTCTTCAGGGAAGAGCTGCAGCTCCCTCGTCTCTCCCGTCTGGACGTCTGGATAGTTCCAGGAGAAGAGCTTTCCAGACCAATGCGGCGGCTCAAAACCAGCCCAGAATTCGTAGTTTGCTGGCTTATCAATTGTGAAGTCCTCATCCGGCAGCCACTCCAGCGCGGCGCAGTGTGTCACGGCCTGAAAACAGCCGGGATCAGCCTGCTCCAAGGCATTGGGCTCCGCAGTCTCTGACCGGCTCTCAGCACCCACGATATGATCGACCTCGGCGTCGCGAAGAAGCGTTCCCGTCTCAGTTGCGTCCAGCACAAACCTGGCGCGGTACTCGCTTCCATCGATAACCAGCGAAGTCACGGAGCACGCAGCCTTCTCAACAGCTGCCTCGAGGCTCTGGACCCGAACTATCTCAACCGACTCAGGCATCATTGCCGTCAGCGCCTGCCAGGCGATGCGGGGGCTGCAGCAGAGCCGGCTGACCCATCCGCCACCGGGATTAAAATGTGGGTCCGAAGCGACCTCAGGCATCAGTCCTTCCCGCCGATACTCCTGCCGAATCCTGTCTCGCAGATTCCGATACCCGCGTGTACAGCCGAACTCCTCGATCCACGGATGCTCATCCGGCGGCACGGCCTGCGAGGTCAGCTGCCCGCCAATCCAGTCGTGATCAGAGAGCATCACCGTGCGCAGCCCAAGTCCGCCCAGCTGATACGCTGCAGCACAGCCTCCGAGGCTGTCACCGACTATGAGGACATCACACTCTACGATCATCTCTGACGTACTTCGTCCGGAAAATCGCGATAGAGAGCAGACTTGAAATCTTTCACACGACTCCAGACCTCAGAATGCAGTCGGTCAGTTTCGCCCTTGCGGGAAGCGGCTTGGAAGAACGCCTGATCGAGCTTCTCAAGACTCTCACACTCGACCGTGACCCAAAACTGCCCCAGCCCTTCTGGCCCGAATCCCAGCTTGCGGCGCTTCAGCCGCCACGAGTGGATCAAACCCTGTTCCTGATAATGGTTGAGATACGCCTTGACAGCGTCCGCAAACTCCAGGTCTGAGGCGCCCGGAGCCAGGTTGACCCACATCTCGTAGCAGTTCATGCCTAGATCGTACCGATTCCGGCCTTCAGTGCGTCGAAGAACTGTGCGTCGCCTTTTCGTGCTCATAGCAGCTCTCGCAGCAGTCACAGCTGCCGCAGACGATGCCGGCGTCCTCATCGCAATTCGGAAAAACCAGTCCGAGCAGTACCAGACGTGGTGGGTGGCAAGACTTGG
>JALGYA010000324.1 GCA_029824475.1 Fimbriimonadia bacterium
ACTGTAGCACAGCCCAGACGACACCGATCACCCAGATGCCGACACCTTTGCCGGGAGCGATCGGCACTTTGACGTTCATGTAGCGAACCGAGCAGTAGCCAAAACAGGCCGCCACGGCTCCGCTGGCACCGATCAGTGGCGGCGGGTTATAGGTGCTGGCAACCATGGCCCAGTGCGCCATAACGCCAGCCGCTCCTCCCAACAGGTAGAGCAGGCCAAACTTCCAGCGCCCGACGGCGAACTCCACGATGCTCCCCGCTGTCACGAGAAAGATGAGATTGCCCAGAAGGTGAAAAGCATTCTCGTGGAGGAAGATGCTCGTAAAGACTGTGACGAACGAAGGGCTGGACGCGCGGAATCCAAAGTCAAAAATCGTCTCCGGCTGGATCAGCACGGCAAAAGCCGCTGCCAGGCAGGCAACGGTCAGTATCAGCGTGAGCCAGGGAGTTCGACGTTTTTCGGCCATTGGCCTTTCTAAAGGACGCTAGTCCTCTTCCAGCAGTGCCTCGGGAATATCAGCGTTGATGAAAGTCTCCTTGACATCGTCAAGGTCCTCCAGCGCATCTATGAGACGAATCGTCTGACGCATCTCTTTTTCTGACGGGTCAGAAAAGTTGGTTGGAATCCTGGTGAGACTCGATTCCACTGCCGCGTATCCGTCGTTTTCAAGCGCGGTCATGCAGGAGTGGAGATCCTCAACTGCGGTCTCGATGACAAAGTGGTCAGCGTCCTCCGTGTTCACGTCCTCAGCGCCGCCTTCCAGGGCAGAGAGAACGAGTGAGTCCTCGTCAATATCTTCCTTGGCGATCACAATCTGGCCGCACTGTTTAAACTGCCACGCCACCGAGCCGTTTTCGGTCAGGTTGCCGCCGTTCTTGCTGAAGGCGTGCCTGAGATCGCCGACAGTTCGGTTGCGGTTTTCGCTGTAGACATCCACCATGAATGCCACGCCACCAGGGCCGACTCCTTCGTAGAGGATCTCTTCGTAGTCGGCTCCATCCACCTTGCCAGTGCCGCGGGCAATGGCTCGGTCGATGTTCTCTTTGGGCAGCGAGTGCTCGCGCGCCTTGAGGATGGCGGTCCTCAGTCTGGGGTTGTCATCGGGGTCACCGCCGCCGAGCTTTGCAGCGATGATAATCTCTCTACCGAGCTTGGTGAAGAGCTTTCCGCGAATAGCATCCTGCTTCCCTTTTCGGATGCGGATGTTCTTCCATTTACTATGGCCTGCCATCGCCTCGATTTTGGCACGCCTGGGTTAGAACTGACTGGACCTGGGGCCACGAAGGGTATTCGTGCGGAATGCCTTGTTCGCGATGAAGCCCATAGCGACCAAGGCGGCAAAAATGACCAAGACAGTCAAGCCTGGGCTGAGTACGAGGCTGACAAACCCTGCGGTCAACACCACGATCGTCGTCCCGAACCACATGAAGGCAAGCCGACCGATGATCCCCTTGCTGCCAAATTTCTGTCTCGCCAGCTCAAGCAGGTAGGGCCCATCACATTGTCCGCATCGAATTGTCCCCGCCTCGTTGAGGTGGCCGCACATCGGGCAGGGCATAGGATCGAAGGCGTCTGGATCTGTCAGCTCACGTTTCCACTTCGTAACCATTGCGCCTTCCGCGCGGAAGTGATCACGCATTGAGGTGAATTTCAGGGGGTCTTTGTTGTCGGAGAGACTCGCCATAGTCAGGTCGCCGATGACAATCGCATGTCCGGGAAGACCCTGGGCGTGGAGAGCACGGGCCAGCTCAAACCAGGCCGGCGCGTTTTCGGGCTTCATCGAGAGGTTTAGGTGTGCCCGCTCGAGCACCGAGAGATCGATCTCATCAATGATCTGATCGTCCATCCGCGACAACGCAAATGGAACGGTGATCGCCGCCCCGATCGAGGCGATCATGATAAAAGCGCTCATCACTTCATTCGGCAGTGTGATGACGAGAACTGCAAGAACCAGGAGGCTGATGCAGACGAGCATGCCTGGCAGGAAATCCAGCTGCTTCATGATCATCTGATGCATGGCGATCACGATCAAGACGCCGTAGCAAAAGAATGCTAATAGGGTGAGGGCCAGGCGAAAGGGGGCCTGTTCGATCTGGGACAATTCACCCACCATCTGCATGGCGGGCGCAAAATCAGCGAGCGCGTTTGCTATGACCACTGCGGTTAGACGCAGTCGTACAGCTCTAGATCTTCTGCAGGTCTGCTTCC
>JALGYA010000117.1 GCA_029824475.1 Fimbriimonadia bacterium
ACGCACGAAGCTCAAACGCGACTCCATCAGACAAACCTCGCTGAATGGCATGAAAAAGTGTAAACCATGTCCTGTCTCAAACTGTTCACCATGTCCTGTCGCTGAACACCCAAGAGGGGGAGGAGACAATCCAAGATATCTGGTCCTCTCCCCTCCTCGTTTTAGAGGAGGGGAGAGGGTCCTCCAAAGAGGGCTGCCAAAAGCAGCGTTCGACGTGAAAAAGGATGGGGAGGTTCTGGGGCCTGCCGCTTTGTGTGCACAGAGAATGATAAGACGCAAGATCTGTCTGTCCCCCTCCTAACCTCCCCCTCATTCGAGGGAGAGGGACCAATCTCCAATGCTCTGAACCTCCATCCCCCAACCCCCTTCCTACTTGGAAAGGAGGAAGGGGCTCCATTCTGGTCTCTCCCCCGCGCATGGCGGGGGAGATTAGAGAGGGGGCCGGCTTTCAGCCGGTACTGGCGGTCTGCCCCAAGACCACTCCCTAAGGTCGCAGCCCCCTTCTAGCCTCCCTCACCCCAAGTGGGGGAGGGACCAATCCAAGAGAATCTAAGCGAGCTCCGTGCCGCCGCCACCGCCTCGTCGGCGGCGTGGGGGTGGGCGGTGGCCGCGGGGTGGAGGGCCGCCGGGGCCGCGGCGGCCGAAGCTCGGGTCGGGGGTGCCTCGGAAGAAACGGGGGATCATCGGGTACTCCTCCGTCACGACGTAGTAGTAGGTGCCTTCAGGGAACTCTGGGGTGACGCCGGATGTGCCGTTGCACTGGTCAAGATCGCCAGATCCAGCCTTGTACTCCCAGTCCTCGACAAACGTGCCGTCGTAGGTTGCGCCGGGACCGCTAGAGCGCTTCCCTTCCTTGAGCTGCCAGCTTGACTTCAGCTTCTTTAATTCGCCATCAACCAGGCCGTATTGAGCATATATTGGGAATCCGTCAGCTGCCCAGCCGATCAATTTCATGCCCTCGGAATCGCCGATGAGGCCGGTGGGAAGGCCGTGGTAATGGTACGCGCCTGTCGGCTGAACGTGGGCGTGGTGCGCATCGAGTCCGAGGTTGATGAAGCCTGAGAGCGCGTCGTATCGCCAGCCGCTGTTGAAGTCGTTCTGCCAATACTCTGCGGTGCCTGGATCGAATGGGACTCCGTTGAGAGCGACGCCGAATGGCTGCCTCTCCATCGGCGTTAGGCTTGGGGCAGCTTGGGGCGACGCGGGAACGCGGAAGCTGTGCCGCTGCTCACGCACTGAATTCGGATTGCCCCTGTTTGGGAACTGACCCGGCTGGTGGTCAGGGATGCCGTTGGACGTGATGTACCTATAGCCGTCTTTGACGATGATCTGCACATCGCTCTGCTGCGCTCCCAGACCGAGGCCCGACACGACGGCCAGTACAGCCACATTGACGAATCCACTCTTTCGATTTGATCTCATGTTCCGCTCCATGTTTGGCCGCTGAACTGCGGCCTATGTGAGCATCATGCGATCTCGATATGAGGAATCTGTGAGGGCCCTAGCGAACCCTGTGGTAGACCTTGATGCTGACGCTCTCTGTGAGCACATCGAACTTGGGGAAGGCTGCTTCCAGGTGTGGTGTGGCAAGGTGCGCGTCGAGATGGCCCTGGCTTTCCCACTCTTCAATGAATACAAACTCGTGGTCGTTTTCTACACTGGAATGGAGGACGTATTCGTGGCATCCATCTTCGACTCTTGTGGGCTCGATGAGGCTGTCCAGCAGGTTCTTGGTCGCCTCAGCCTGGCCCGGCTTGGCTGTGATTGTGGCAACAACGCGAATTCGCATCGCGATATCTTACGCTAATCGATAGAATAGAAGTATGACAAGAGCGGCTGCAGAAGCAGAACTCTCACTCGCCCGGACGCCTGAGGCCCTGAGGGCACTCATGGAGCTGCGCCCGCTGGACTGGCTGGAGGCCAGGCACGAGCCGGATGTGATGAGCCCGATAGAGGCGATGGCCCATTTCCTCCAAGGCGAGGACGTGGACTGGCTGTTCCGAATCCGGTTCATCCTGGAGCATGGAGATACGGAGCCTTTCCCACCGTTCGACATGGCTGGCTGGAAGCCTTACATGGCCCCTCTCAACAATATGCTCCACACGTTTGATGAGAAGCGAGTCGAGAATCTGAAGCTCTTGGATGAGTTGGGGCTCACCACTGATGACTGCAGGAAACAGGGGCTGCATCCCGGCATCGGCCCGGTCACGGTCGAGCAGGTCATCTGCACTTGGGCTGCGCACGATATCTACCATATGGGAATGATCTGCAAAAGCTTCTCAAGCAAGCTGAAGCCGCACATCGGCCGGTTTAACGAGAAGCTGAACCTTCCACACATGAACTGACGCAGCAGCGTAAGCTGAGGATATGAAGACGCAGCTGATCGCACAGACCGAGATTCACTCAAGCAGGCTGGCATACGGCTGTATGCGGATTCCGCAGACTTGGGAGCCATCCGAAGTCACTCCTGAGCGTGAAGCGGCGGCACGAGAGTCTCTGCTGACCGCCTATGAGGCTGGCTATACGCTCATTGACCACGCCGACATCTACGCCAAAGGAGCGAGCGAGGAGATCCATGGGCGGCTCATGGCGGACGTGCCTTCGATGCGGGAGGAGATCATCATTGCCACGAAGTGCGGGATCAAGCCGCCAGGGCAGTATGGCGAGAATTCACCGCATATGTTCGACTTCTCAGCTGAGCATATCAAGTGGTCTTGTGAGCAGTCATTGCTTCGGCTGCAGACCGATTACGTCGACATCTATCAGCTGCATCGCCCGGACTATTTGATGGATCCTTCCGAAGTTGCTGAAGCGTTTTCCAAGCTGCTGGCGCAGGGCAAGGTGAAGCACTTCGGGGTCAGCAATTTCCTGCCGGACAAGGTGGCTTTGCTGCAGGAGTACTGTCCGTTCCCGCTGGTTGTGAACCAGGTCGAGATTTCTCTTGGTCATCTGGATTGCCTGGAAGATGGGACCTTGAACCAGTGTATTCAGGATGAGATCACTCCGCTGTCCTGGAGCCCTCTGGCTGGTGGGTGGCTGGGGACCGGATCGGTTGAAGGACGCGAGGGACTAATTTCGCTGCTGGACGAGTTGGCCGCTGGTTATGGTGTGACTCGGACTGAGGTTTCGCTGGCGTGGCTGTTGAAGCATCCCGCTGGGATCATTCCGATTGTCGGGAGCACGAAGCCAGAGAGGATCACGCAGGCAGTCAAGTCGATGGATGTCGATATGAGCCGCGCGGACTGGTACCGGCTGCTGGTTGCGGCTCGCGGCGAGCCACTGCCCTAGGATTTCGGCTTATAGATCGCGTTGAAGGTGACCGCCCAAGTCCTGCCGCCGTCGCGGCTGACTTCGATTTTTTGGCGCACGGTGCCGTCGTTCTGCTTGGTGAGCCAGGTTCGGTCGGGTGTCTTGGTTCCGTTGGGCGAGAATGCTGTGCCGGTGAACAGCAGGCCGTCTTTGACTGGCTCCGCAATCTTCTCCTTGTAGCTGGTTGGGGTGACCCAGACCTGTTTCCATTTTTTCTTGTCGGGCATCCAGTAGAAGAGGCTCTTGCCTTCCCCGCCGCCTTTGCTGGTCCAGTGCTCGAAAACAGCCGCGCCGTTCAGCTCTTTTTCGATTAGGTTGGTGCCTTGGAGTGCGCCAGAATCGGTGACGACCGTCCATTCGCCAAGCCAGAAATCCAGAGAGTTCTTGGTCTGGGCTGGAAGCTCAGACTGGGTGACACCTGGCGTACAGGCGGTAATCAATAGGGCCAGAACGACTGCCTGGACGGTGCGCATATGATCAAGCACGCTCCGAGGGTTAGATGAGTTCCGGAAATCTACTGCAGAGCGGCGGCGGCAGTGAGTGCCCGATGAGCGGCTCTAACATCGTGTGTTCGGATTATGTTTGCGCCGTTTGCCTGGGCGAGGACTTCCAAGGCGAGGGTGCCTTCGTTGCGGTCTTCGACGGGGGCTGGGTTGTCGTCGGTGCCTAGGAGGCGGCCGATGAGGCTCTTTCGGGACACGCCGATTAGAATCGGTCTGTTCTCAACTCTTATAGATTCAATGTTGTTGAGAATGTCCAGATTGTGGGCGGTGGTTTTTCCAAAACCGATGCCTGGATCGAGCCAGACTTTGTCTGTGTCAATGCCTGAATCACGGGCGGATTTGATTCGGTCCCCGAAGAATGTGTGGAGTTCCGCGATGACGTCATCGTAGTGCGGCTTGGCCTGCATTGTCTGAGGTCTTCCCTGCATGTGCATGAGGCAGACTCCACATTTCGCTTCAGCGCAGAGGCCGGCCATGGCGGGATCTCTGAACGCTGAAACATCGTTGACGATAGCCGCACCGACTTCCAGTGCGGCGGCTGCGACGACTGCTTTGCTCGTGTCGATCGAAACCTTGAGCCCTGCGTTGGCGAGGGCTTCGACTACGGGGATGGTGCGTCTCATCTCCTCTTCCGCGGGGACTGGCGCTGAGCCGGGGCGAGTCGACTCACCTCCTACGTCGATGAAGTCTGCGCCCTCTTCGGCCATTGCGAGACCCTTCTCAATCGCAGCCCTGTGATCAAGATACTGGCCGCCGTCGGAGAAGCTGTCCGGCGTAATATTCAGTATCCCCATCAGGAGCGCGCGGGTCATTGTGCGGCTTCGAGGTTGTACTTGTCGTGCAGGACCTGGACAGCCGTTTCGAGCTCTGATTCAGGGATCAGACAGCTCAGCGAGGAGCCAGAGTCGGCGGTCTGGATGACCGGCACTTTGGCGTCTCTTAGCGTAGTGAGGGCCCGGAGGAACATGGAGGACTGGTTCATCGCGTCGGTGCCGACGACGGAGACCATCGTGCAGCCTTCGGTGATGTTGATTCTTACTGGCTGGAGGTCGCCGAGAGCTTTCAAAAGTGAGAGCTGGGTTTCAGCGGCTTGGCTCGGCTTGTCGCCTGCCTGCATGACGTAGACGCGGGCATCGTCGTCGCCGAGCGGCATGACCAGGCCGTCGAAGAGGTCGAGGGCTGCCTGGTACTGGTCGCGTTCGATGGCGAAGCTGATGCCGTCCGGATTGAGGTTGACCATGAAGAGGCCGATGCCATATTTGGCGAGCATCTCCAGGACGCGGGACTCCAACATTGTTCGGTGCCCTGACAATACTGAATCGAGGCAGAGGTTGAAGTGGACCAGTTTTCCGGTGTGTGTGACACCTGAAATAGCCCGTGCTTCGTCCGTGTACTCCTGGACTATTTGAGTGCCGGTGTGGGTGCTGAACGTGTTCTTGACCCTGAGCGGGATGTTGAATCGGTTGGCAATCTCCGCTGCGCGTGGGTGCAGCACTTTAGCGCCGAGGTGGGCGATTTCGGCCACCTCTTGGTAGGAGATCGCGTCGAGGGTTGGGGCCTCTTTGACGAAGTCCGGGTCGGCGGTTTTCACGCCGTCAACGTCAGTGTAGATCTCGACTGCGTCCGCGTTCACAGCAGCAGCGAGGGCCGAGGCAGTTGTGTCGCTTCCGCCTCGACCGAGAGTGGTGAGTTCGGAGCCGGGGAGGCCGCCTTTTTCCCAGACGCCTTGGAAGCCGCAAACGACAGGGATCGAGCCTCGGTGGAGGACTTCGAAGAGGCCCATCGGGTTGATGCCGAGGATGCGGGCGTTGCCGTAGACGCCATCTGTGCGGATGCCTGCCTGGCCGCCGCGCATCGCCATCGCCTGGTAGCCCATTGTCTTGAGAATCTGGGCGAACACGACTGCGGAGAGGATCTCTCCGCAGGCCATGAGCAGGTCGAGTTCGCGGTCGTCCGGCTGGACATTGGGGTCGATTTCGCGGAGGAATTCGACTAGGGTGTCGGTCGCGTATGGCTCGCCTCGGCGGCCAATTGCGCTGACGACGACGATGGGGCTGTCTCCCTGCTCGACGGCTGAGATGACCCTGAGGGCGGCTGTTTCGCGTGCCTCATGAGTTCGGACACTGGTGCCTCCGAACTTCATGACCCTGATCTTCATACTGTGGCCTCCTCGATCAGCTCTTCGAGGTGCTTTGAGATGCGCTCGGCGCTATCGTTGTCGCAGGCGATCATGACGCGGTCATGGTTGTCGCCAAACTGATCTGTGTTTGCGCCGCTGGCGATGGCGGCAGAGATGACCTTCGCGATGAGGCCAGCGTCGTCTCTCATATTGACGGCATGGGCCGTCACGATGCAGCGGTCACGCTGGATATCGAACTTGAATCCAGCCGCTTGAAGTGCGGCTTCGGCTTTGTCAGCGAAGTCGGCTTTACAGACGAACGAGAGCCCGGTCTGCGTGAATTTGACGAAGTTAAGACTGACGTCTTCCAAGGCCTTGAGCACGTCAATTCTGCTGTCGATCAATGGCTCGCTGAGGTCTGAAACTTCTGCTCTGGCATAGCCTCTCACGACCTCAATATTGTCGATGCCACGGGGGCGCTCGAATTGCGTTTCGGACGCGTTGGTGCGTCCGTCATCTGGAGCGCTCAGCTCTTGGGAGAAGGGTTTGTGCTCGTTCATTGAACTCCAAAGATCGTGTCAATTTTCTTCCAAACATCGTCTTCAAATTCGAGGTCAGAAGCGGCGGCGTTGTCCTCGATTTGGGAGAGCTTGGTGGCTCCGACTATGACCGAGCTGATACCGTCGTGGGAAAGGATCCATGCTAGGGCGAGCTGGGGCGTGCTGCAGCCGAGGTCGGCGGCGAGACCTGAGAGCTTTTCAACCTTGCTCAAGAGGTCTTCGTCCTCCATGTGGCCAGTCATGAACGTGTTGGATGTGTCGTCCGCGCCACGGCTGCCAGCAGGGGCGGAAGCGCCCGGCTTGTACTTGCCGGTGAGAATGCCTTGGGCGAGTGGCGAAAAGCAGACTTGACCCACGCCGAGCTCAATGCTGATGGGAAGGACAGCCTTTTCGATGTAGCGGTGGACGATGTTGTAGCAGGGCTGATTCGAAACCGGCGGAGCGACGTTGAGCTCCTTGGCGATGTGGTGTGCGCGGGCGATCTGCTCGGCGGGCCATTCGCTGACGCCCCAGTAGAGCATCTTGCCCTGGGCGATGAGCTCGCCAACGGCCCTGACCGACTCTTCAATGGGGGTTTCTGGGTCGTAGCGGTGGAACTGGAGGAGATCGACATAGTCGAGATCAAGGCGTTGGAGCGAGCCGTGGAGAGACTCGAAGATGTGCTTTTTGCTGAGGCCGCAATCGTTGGGATTGTCGCTCATCGGAAAGAAGCATTTGGTGCCGATGACGATGTCTGATCGCTTGAGCGACTTGATCGATTTGGCGAGGGAGAGTTCAGCTTCGCCTCGGTGGTAGACGTCGGCCGTATCAAAGAACGTGATTCCAAGATCGAACGCCTTATGGACGATGTCGTCAGTTGTCTGGTCGGAGACGGTTCGACCCGTGGTGAGCCAGCCGCCGTAGGCGACCTCACTGACTTTCAGGCCGGATGATCCGAGGTTGCGATACTTCATGCGGCGCAGGCTACCCGCTGGCTGGGTTCACTGGAGGCTGAATAGGAGGCCTGACCCTTCGGCAAATTCGAAGCGCATAGCTCGTTCTGCGTGAGCATCTCCTAGGAGCCAGCGCCACTTTAGGTTGAGGTGTGCGGCCATCTCTTCTTTTTGTGCGGGGCGAGCGTAGGGGGGCGAGCCGAGCTGGAGGGCGGTTGACCAGGCGTCTGCATGCTCTTTGGAGCTGTAGCCGAGATTGAAATAGACGTGGGTGAAGCCGAGGTCCTTCATGGCCCGTACGTATTCGGGGCCTGTGCTGAGCTCCGGGTAAGGGATGATCATCGAGTGGCCGGGGTTGGCCCACATGTATTCGGTGTCGAGCGGGAAGCCGAGGACCTCATCGTAGAGGGCGACTTTGGAGCCTTCTGGCAGGTCGTTGATGCGCTCTGCGGCCTTCATGAAGGGGATGAAGGCACGCTGATACTCGACTTGATCGATGATGCCGAGCGCGACGTCCAGCTTCAAGGAGGCTTGGATTGTCCAGAGCATCCAGATTGTGTAGCCAGCTTGGAGGACTGCACCTGCGGCGACGAACTTGCCTATGAGTTTTTCTTTGGTTATCGCGCCTGCGGCAACTACGGCAAGAGGGACTGCAAGGATGGCGAGGTAGCGGCTTTGCTGGCTGAGGAGGAACCAGAATATCAGGCCGATTCCTACGCCTCCCAGAACAAATCTTGTGCGCCGATCGATGCCGCCTGCGGCGGCTGCGAGGAGGCCTCCGAGGAGGACGGCGAAGCCGATGGCTCCGGTTGGGAAACCGCCGCCTTCTGTCTGCCTGGGGTTGACGTATCGGCCGGGCTGATAGGCGAGACCGAGAACTGCGTGACCGAGGTTTGCGGGTTCGCTGCCGACGCCGAATGTCTTCTGTTCTTCGGTGTAGATTTCGCTGCGCCACTCATCCCAGCCTTCGCCACCAAGCTGTTGATAGAAGAAGGGATAGACTGGATTACCTGTATATATCGTCGTCTTTGCATACCATGGTATGGCGACGAGTGCGGCGAGTGCGAGGGCTGTCAGGGCTGGCTTTACGGCGATCTTGACTGACTTGCTGAGAACGGCTGAGATGATCCAGGCGAGACCGATGCCGGCCATCACTTGAAGGCCTGTGTATTTGGTGCCAAGGGTGAGGCCGAGGCAGAGACCGGCGGCGATGACGAAAGGCTTTTGCTCTGCCCATTCAGTGCGCTTTGCGGCGTCTGCGGCGTAGAGGAGAGCGAGGCCAGCGAAGAGGCCGTGGGCGGCATCGATGTAGGCCGTCCCGCTCTCCCAGGCGACGACGGGTATACCGCCGACCAAGAGGAGTGACCACCAGGCGGCAGGCACGCCAAACCATCTCCGAGCAAGGCCAAAGATGCCGATGCTGCCGAAGAGTGTGATCAGCCAGGGGAAGGTCTTGGCGCCTGCTTCTCCGAGAGGTTGTCGACTGCGAATGGGAAGTTGGAGTGGTGGATCCAGGCGATCTCGTGGATCTGGCCGGCTGCCAGCCACATCTTGGGGACGGCGATGTGATAGGCGAGGCTGTCCCAGTCCATCTGCGTGCTCGGCATGATGACGCCGAGGAGGGCGACGAGCATTGTGATGCCAAACGCTGCAGCGATGACCATGAACGGCCATTTTTCAGGCTTGCTGATTGTGAGTGGATTGCCTGCGGACTTGAATCCAACTGCGGCTGCGGCGATTACTACCGCCCCGACTAAGTAGATGCCCCATGCGAGGCCGCCAGGGATGAGGCCGATGAAGAGCGTGAGGGTGCCGACGAGGCCGAGGGCGATGATGCCGCCGACTCCGGCGTGCTCTGCTGGGTCAAGATCGGGGGCGAGCCGCTTGAGAAGGCCAGCGCCGCCGAAGAGGCAGGCGAGGCCGAAAACGGCTGATATCAAGAACCCGAGCATCGGAGTGGATGATACCGGGCGACTAGCCTGTCGGGGGCGTTATTGGCGGCGCGGCGGGGATGGTCCAGGTGTCGTTTTCGAGATCGATGCGGCCGCCCAGTTCTTCCTGGACGACTCGGTCGATGATGGTCATGCCCGTTTCAACCATATTCTCGAACGTGTCGATGCCGTCGTTCTGGAAGTTCTGCCGGGTGCGATGGATGTTGAACCTGCTGGACATCTGCTGGCCGAAGACCCGCTCCACCTCTTCCCTGCCGAGCATGAAGCCGAGCATGCCGCCCCAGGTTGCGGTGGGGTTGTCGCTGTCCCAGCCCATGAGAGTGCCGATCTTGATC
>JALGYA010000325.1 GCA_029824475.1 Fimbriimonadia bacterium
GAACGAACACCTATTAACCTTGAAGTGCCCCGGCCCTCTGGAGACGCCACGATGCTCGCTAAGCAACTTCAGATAGCGATCGTTGCGTCGGCTGATCGAGGTGACATTTCATCTGTGGTTCGATACAGCGATTCCCTCGTCTCTATCTCACAAGAACTTCTGAAGGAGCCTGATGTAGTTCGGTTGATCCAGGCAGTCAGCGTCCGAAAGTTGATCATGCAGAGTTTGGGAGAGTCCGTGCTTCAGAATCCCGATAACAGAGCACTGTTGAATGCGGCCGCGCAAATCATCCAAGAGATGCCTGCTCTTCCAAATTACCGTGAAGTGGCCGCAGGACAATTTCGAACCGATAGAGGCTGGCTTTTTGATTATCTGGACATTGAGCCCAAGCTGATCCAGAGGTTCTTGCTTGAATTCGCAAGAGTTCCTAATGACTTGGCTTGGGTGGAGGCTGCGAATCGTGGCGACGAAGTTGATCCACGATCTCGAGATGTCCTAATGGGAGTACTCGATGCCTACAGAGACTATGTGACGTCATTTGGTCAAAGGGAAATCTATCATAGTATGCGCCGTACAGGCCCCAGCACTGCGAAGGCGTATGAAGCACGAACTTTGCAGTATTACACCTGGCTCATTCAGAGGCTAAACAGGATCGAATCAGTCGATTCGCAGGTCTTCGAAGAAATCGAAGATGCGTCCCAAAGTCTCTGGAGGAAAGACCCCTCATATGAGCTGATGCTGATTGGCACGATCCTGGCTGAGTTTGTCGAATATTGTCTTAGGGACGCTTTTGGACGTGAGGCCACTCTCCAGGCATTTGCCATCATCGGAAAAGGAACATCGGAAGCTGATTTAGCTGGAGTAGGACCAGGTGACCCATACAAATCCGAACTGCCCGGTGTACTCACGGCGACTGCAACAGGATTTAAAATCTACTCGATTGGGGAGGACAAGCTTGATGGAGGCTTCCCGCCACGCCCTGGCTTTGCCTCATCCTATTTCACCATCTCCAGGGGAGATGGCGTGGACGACTACGGCGTCTCAGTCAACTTCGCGCCGGTCGCACCGGTGCCTTAGAGGTTCATTTACGCGCAGCGTACAGAATCCCGTCCAGCAAGAACTGTGTCATCACCGGACTTCTGAAGATGTCCGTGTCGTGCCCGAGCTGTTGGTAGAACACTCTGCCCTTGCCATAGCTCTTAGTCCAGCTCAAGGGGAAGAATCCGTCAGGGCGTTTGAAGCCACTTCGGACACCCTCCGACACCACGGTCCTCTCCAAGTCGATGCTGTAGAGCGACTGAATCTTCTCATCAAGATCATCGCCGCTGAACTGGTAGCACTCATCGGAGACTTCAATATGCGAGGCCCCGCCGAAGCACTGCGTGACCGGATGATCAGGGGCGTCGATGCGGAGTGTCACCTTGGAGCCTGAATTCCACGGATGGCTCACGAAGCGTGTGCCGACAATGTTCTCCCACTCTGGCCACTTGCGTTGGCTGGCGATTGCGGCGTGAATCATCACGAGCCCGCCACCGTTCGCCATGTAACGCTGGAACGAGGCTTTCAGCCGCCTGTCACGCTGCCGCGAACGACTCCGGCCAAGAGCATCGGCAGCCTCAGGAAACTCGCTGTGGAACAGCTCGTTGTTGGTGTTGTTCAGCACGATCACGTCGTACTGATCGATCACGCCTGGCTCAAAGTGTCGCTGGTCATCGCTTACCACAACGTCGAACAAGCCCGTGGTCTCGGCCATTCTGAGGATCGACTCTTTGCCGAGCGGAATAGTCGTGTGAAGATGACCGTGGCCATTTGAGAAGATCAGCACGCGCTTCTTAGCGCCATCGGCATCAAACGTCAGGTTTGAGGCGGCCGTGTTAACCTTCGGCCTCAGGTTGGCTTCGACGATCTGTTTTCTGGAGGACTTGAATCGGGGCGCATCTGGTGAAACAGCCAAGAAGTACATCGACTTCGTGCCAGGCGAGGCTGGTGCGCCGATCACGACCTTGCCCTCAAGATAGCTGCGCTGATAGACCGTGAAGTTCACGGCGGGATCGCTGGTCTTGATCACGGCGTCAGTTCGGTCCCAGCTGGCATGCTAGAACGACCGCTCGGTGCATCGCTCATCAAACGCCAAATACACAGTCGTCGGCTGATCAACCACGAAAGAGATCAGCTCGTTTCCGCTTTGGCTGCTGTCAC
>JALGYA010000326.1 GCA_029824475.1 Fimbriimonadia bacterium
CAGTCTCTGGGCGAACTCATTGAAGAGGTTTTCAAGCGGGATCGTCGCCGTTACGGACACCGTCGAATCTGGGAGGAACTCCGTGACGAAGGCAAGGTCTGCGCACTCGCCCGCGTCCGCAGACTCATGCGGGAAAGGGGGCTGAGAGCCATTCAGCCGAAGAGTTTCGCCCCCGTCACCAGTGATGGTCGGGCGGACAAACCCTCGCCCAATCTTCTGGGCGACAAGGGGCTCCCGACCGCTCCCGATCAAGCGTGGGCCGGCGACATCACTTTCATCCCCAGCAGCAACGGCTGGCTCTACCTCGCGGTCGTGATCGACCTGTTCTCGCGCCGGATCATCGGTTGGAGCCTGGCAGACCACATGCGCTCAAGTCTCGTAACATCCGCGCTTGATCAAGCCCTCGGCAATCGCCGGGCCGGGACCCAGGAGACTTACTTCCACAGCGATCGAGGGAGTCAATACGGGAGCAAGGCCTATCGGACGACACTCTCCAACGCCGGTCTTGAGCAAAGTATGCCCGCCCGCGCCAACCCGTATGCCAACGCATGGACCGGGCCGTTCATCGGAACCCTGAAGAACGAGATGCTGCAGGACGGGTGTTTCGACACCCAAGAAGACGCCCGTACCGAGCTCTTCGAATACATCGAAGGCTACTACAACACGCACCGCAAACACTCGTCGTTGGACTACATAACTCCCTGTGAATTCGAACACCAATTTTCGCTCCTGAACTAAGATAACATTGGTCCAAAAATCAGTGGAAGTGTCCCCTGAGTCGTTAAAATTTTGAGGTGGTGGTTGGTTCAACCACGCGTGAGCGTGGCGGTGATCAAACCGAAAACCAACCAACACCTATGGAGCACGAAAAACTAAAAGCAGCCTTTTTGCAAGGCGGAGGACGCGAAGCGGCCGAATTATTCAACGATTTGATCCGAGGATCGGTGCGCGAAGCCTTCTGGCACATGATGGCCCAAGAGGTCGATGCACTATGCGGGCCACGTTATCGGCCCGACAGAACCAGCGAATACCGGCGAGCCGGATCGGAAAGCGGCAGCGTCTATTTTGGGGGCGACAAAGAGGAAATTCGTCGTCCTCGAGTGCGACACCATGACGATGGCGAGGCGCCCCTGGAGACTTACCGGGCAGCCTCGAGTCAGACGGGGCTGTTTGAGCGGATCGTCGGCCTGATCGGTGAGGGAATGTCGCAGCGTGGTGTGGCACGATCCACGAAGGGAGCCATCAGCAAGAGTGCGGTCTCGCGCATGTGGGAGGACAAGAGCCGGGAGCAACTGGCCTTGCTCCGAGAGCGCCCGCTGGATCAGGCCAAATGGCTCGCTGTGATGATTGACGGAGTGTTCATCGGCACCAAGGGGTGCGTGGTGATTGCGATCGGAATCGACGAGAGTGGTCGCAAGCAGGTTCTGGACTTCGAACCGGGAGATTCGGAGAGCCAGGAAACGGTCAACCGCCTGATTAACAGGCTCAAAAAGCGCGGAGTGGATCCAGCGAAGGGTTCGAGGCTGTTGGTGCTCAGAGACGGCTCGAAGGCGATAGCAGGAGCAGTGAGCCGCTGCTGGCCTCAAGCTCTTCAGCAAGCGTGCCTGGTCCACGTGGAGCGCAACATCGCGGACCGCCTTCGTCGTCGCGACCGTTCCGAGTCTCAACGACTCTTCAAGTGTTTACGCCAGGCCGAAGGCCGGCAAGCAGGAGAAGAAGCCTTCGAAGATCTGCAGGAGTTCCTTGCGGAGCGAAATGCCGCGGCAGCCCTGGCACTCAGGGACCGGCGCGAGGAGATCTTGTGCGTCCATCGACTGGGAATACCGGCCACTCTGAATCTGACCTTCCTGAGCACCAACGTCATTGAAAACGTGATCCGCAACTGGCGTGAGCACACCAACAACATCAAGCGATGGAATGTGAAGAACGACATGATAGAACGCTGGACTGCTTCGGGTCTGCTCTGGGCGGAAGGCGGGTTCCGACGGATCCGCCATTACGAGGATTTGCCGAAACTCCGAGAGGCGTTGGAGCGGTCGCTGGCGGATGCGACCTCCGCTACAGGCTCTTCGCTACGCTCAGAACCTTCCGCTCCGATCGAATCCGCCAGCGAGATCCCATCTTGATCAAACCTTCACATCCAATCACAATGAACGAACCGACCACCGCCTCGTTTTAACGATCTGTGGGACATCCCC
>JALGYA010000003.1 GCA_029824475.1 Fimbriimonadia bacterium
TCCTGAACGAGGGACCTGGCGAAGAGCCGCACACTACGAACATTGACGAGCTTGTCCTCGGTGCCGCCGATCACGAAGGCCGGGCGCTCCTCGCCCTTGTAGCTCAGTGTGTTGCCCGCAGCACACGCGCCTGCTGCGGCAGCGACCTGTTCGGACCGCTGCGAGAGCAGCAGCCACGTGAACTTGCTTCCGTTTGAATGTCCTGTGACATAGACGGGCCCATGGCCGATCTCCTTTGCGCTCCACTTGAGGATCTCATCAAAGAAGAGCAGATCTCGATCATCGTACGTTCCTGGCTCCTTCTGCCATCCGCGACGCTCGCCTTCGGGATCTGTGACTCCGGCCACACCGGTCAGGCCATCCGGGTAGATCACAGCAGCCTCTGGCCACAGGTTGTGAGTATTGAACTTGCGGGACGAACTGCGCGAGCTGCCGCCATGACCGTGATAGGCGATGACCAGCGGAGGATTCTCCGACTTGGCGGATGGTCTGTGAACCACCATTGTCCGCTGAATCTTGCCGACTTTGAGTTCAACCTTCTCAGGAGCCGCGAGGAGAGCGAGCAGAACGAGACCGGTCATATCCAAGCTTAACGCCCACGAGGCTGCGAAGTTTAGACGACTCTTCCGAAGCCCTGTTCTGGCTGAGCGCGGATCGGTTTCACGGCAGCGACACTCTCAGGCTCAATATCGATCAGCTTCAGCCAGTCTTCGAGCACATCGGATTTTGGGAAGATTTCGTTCTCTGCATACTCGGCATCGACTGCCGCTGTGAGGTCAGCAAGCCTGAGACCGTGGTCAACGTCTGGCTCAGAAATTGCGCGTCTGATCGCTGAATCTTTGGCTCGATCAACGACAGATTTCAGCAGGGCGCCGCTGACCAGATCTCGCCAATAGAGAGTCTCTGACGAGCCGCTCCGACGCCGAACCGTTAGGTGCTCCGTGGCTTTATCCTCACGCCAAAGGTGCGCCAGGACGCCTTCAATCAGCGCGATCCGAGCGCAGCTTGGCTCGCCATCGTGCTTTTCAATTTCTGCCTTGTCGATCGGGAGGTTCTCGTCAAAGTGAATTGACAGGATATCCCGTGAACCGTCACGATTCGGTCGAGAAATCTTGATGCGACGGTCGATCCTTTCCGGCCGCAGGATCGCCGGGTCGATGTAGTCCGGGCGGTTGCTCGTGATGATCAGCACCACGTTTTTGAGCTCAACAAGCCCATCCATCTCCGCGCAGAACTGGGGAACGACCGTGTTGCTGATATTGAGCCACTTGCCACCGGAACGGGTGCGAAGAATCGACTCAGCCTCATCAATGAAGACAACCACGATGCGGCCCTCGGCAGACTTCTCTCTGGCCGCAGCGAATATATCGCGCACCATCCGCTCGGTCTCACCAAGCCACATGTTGAGGATTTTGGGGCCGGAGATGTGGAGGAAGCACTCCTTGACCTCTTCGCCCTTCCGCTCGGAGTATTCCTTGGCCAGACTGCTGGCGATCGCCTTGCCGATCAGGGTCTTGCCGCATCCGGGAGGACCGTAGAGAAGGATTCCCTTGACAGGCTTCTTGTCGAATTTCGAGTAGATTTCGGGATAGAGAATCGGCTGCTCGATCGAGTCGCGGATCATCCGCAGGGCGGACTCCTGCCCTCCCACATCCTGCCAGCCGGCGTCAGGCGTCTCCTCGATGAACAGCTCGGAGGCTTCTTTCTTGGGGAAATGCTCTCTAGCTATGCGTCCGCTGGGGTCGAGCATCACCTCATCACCGGCCTTGATTTTGTCAATCTGCAGGGATTCGGAGGCCGATATCAACCTGGTCGGCGCGCCTGGGCTGTCGCCACCGACACGCAGACGACCATCATCCAGCACTTCCGCAATACGGATGAGACTGCCCGCATCTGAGTCCTCCATGACCCCGACAACGGCGTAGGCGTCGTTCAGCCGAACACGCGTTCCTGCTGCCAGATCCTCCGGCTTGTCCATGTTGGGATCGATCAAGGCGGCGTACTCCGTATCCCCGAGAGCGACCAAGGCCTGACCATCCTCCAACAGCTTCAGAACCACACCGATCCGGTTGGCAGGGGCGGTCAGCTTGTCATAAGCCTCTTTGTAAGAAGCAAGCTCCTGCTCCCGATCCTCGTCTGCAGAATCCCGGCTGGAAATCTCAGACTTGAGCGCAGCGAGATACGCCTGCGCCTTCTGATCCTGCGGGGAGAGGTCGGAAAGACGATCAATCAGCTCCTGAGCCTTATTGGGGTCGTGCGCGCCCATCTACATCAGTCTACGGGCTTGAGCGGACGATTGATGCCGGAAAACCTAAGAGTCGTCGGCCACGAGCTTGCTGAGAGCCTCGGCGAGGGCTGTTTCAGCTTCTTTGTCGAGAGGTGCTGTCGCCTTGAGCGTTTTGGTGCCCGTATTGGTGGGCGTTGAGCCGAGAACGGTCACCGTCCTCTGGCCATCTTCATTCAACACGAAGACTGCGTCCTCAAGCGCGACTCCAGACTTATCAGCCTTGAGACGCTTCCGGAGCCCTTCGATAATGCCGAGCTTCGATCCGTTCCCTTTCGACTGCTGCCCATTGCTTTGGCGCTCGGCAAAGTCGCGTTTGGCCTTCGTGGCGCGTTTGCCGTCAAGACAGTCTTTGCTGGCTAGATTGATCAGGTTGTCCAGAGTCGCCGCGTAGTGAACAGATAGCCTCTCCTTGGATCGCTTACCGCCGCTGATTCCAATGGAAAACTCAACCGGAACATCGAGGTCTGGGATTCGGATCGGCTGAAGCTTGATCCGTTTGGCCAAGTCCTCTGCATCGGACCGCAGGCGTGTCGTACCGAGAACAAACTCATCGCCTCCATACCGAACAAATGTGTCGGAATCAGGATCGATGAAGGCGTTCACCTGCTCAACAAAAGCCTTCAGCACACGGTCGCCCATGATGTGGCCGTACTGTTTGTTGTAGTGCCCAAAGTCGTTCAGATCGAAGAAGATGATTGTGATCTCGCGGCTCGCTGCGAGAGTCTGGGAGCCCCATTCACGCAGTCGATCGCTCCACGGAAGCCCTGTGAGCGGATCCCAGGAGCAGCTCAGCTCTTCGAGAAGCTGCTGGGGAGTGACGAGACCGATGATCTTGCCTTCCTGCTCGACGGGAGCAAAGGCACGGCCTTTGTCCACGAATTCTGCGGCGGCTTTGCGGACATCCTCATCCGCGGGAAGCGGCTCACCGAGCGGGCGGACAATTTCACGGACTTTGAGAGAGGCATTTGCAGCCGCGTCCGTTCGAGACAGGGCGCCGACGTATTCCCCTTCGTTCGCGACAAGGAGCGCCGACGAACCGAGCTCCAGCATCCACTGAAGCGCAAACTCGGCCGTATGCTTCTCGCTGACAGCTTGAGTTACCAGAGGCACTCTGTACAAGGGTCTCATCTTGCGCGTCTCTCACGTAATCTTCGGCGGATTCGCCCATTGACAATAGGGAAAATGCCGGGAAATGCTCCCAGTTTCAGACCAGCTGCAGACGGGCCATGGCTGCCGATTTGCATGCCGTGGCGATCTCAGCCTGATTCGATGATTCCATCGACCGCTTCGCCGAGGCCGCCTGCCTATAGACGCGGGACGGCGCTGACTTCATGAAAGCCGCGATTTCGTCCTCTGGCAAGCCCATCTCGTTCATCGCCATCCAGCAGAAAACCCTGTCTCTCAGCTTCGGGCAATCGAGGCCCTGCTGACTCAGTGTGTCACCGACGGCTTCGAACAGGACGTCTCTCAAGTCCCAACCGTCTGGTCCGCCTAAATGAGGCAAAAGCACGCCGCACGCAGGAATCAAGTCCTCCTCTCTCGACCAGTCTGCTTTCGCAAACCGAAGCCGCTTGAGAGCACCTCGAATCGATCGGCCATTGCCGCATAGGCGGATCGCAGCCACCTGGGCGATCGAGGGGTGAATACACAGACCTTCTTCACCGGCCAGCTGGAGAATAATCCGGACCCGATCATCGACGGAGGGCTCGTTGATGGAGACCGTTGACCAGAATCTTCGCGGCGAGAGCAGCTCTCTGGAGACCCTATCCGGACGATGCTGCGAGAAGCCTAAGAGGGTGGGGCGCCGAAGCCTTACGCGCCGCTCAATAGCCTGCCGGAAGCGCTGACGATGGCGAAGAGTTTTGCACGCATCCTGAACGTCATCCAAGATGAGAACATCGGCCTCGCCAGCAGAGCCTCCAGCTGCCAGCCAGTCGAGGGCGCTGCTGTGAATCAGTCTGCACTCAGGCCTGGCTTCGAACTTCTGCGCTGTGTGCGCAAGAAGCGTCGACTTGCCCCACCCGGACGGCCCGAAGACCGCGGCGAATCGGACCGTCCCGTCCGTGAACTGGTAGGCCGTTTCGATCGCCCTTATGTTGGAGGGGAGCACCGTGAGTGCTTGTGGAGCTGGATTCCTGCGAGCCCGACGAGCGGACATGGGCATACGCCCATCTCTGTGCTCTGAACCTCGCAAATCCAACTGGATCATCCCAAAAACCCACTGCGCTCTCCACAGACCATTGTTCAGCAATCCACAACGTGTGTGCAAGTGGGCGTAGGCAGAGAATTACCAGGTTCAAGCCCTGCTCCAGTGTACAGGTTTGGGTGCTAAACCTGTATTTATAGATCAGAAATGGGAGTGTTCGATTTTCGTCTTTTCTTTCACAGACTTTTCCACGTCTAGTGGATAATTCTGCGCCAGTACTCGGTGAAATCGAACTCTGGGCTATGGTCCGGCGTGTGGCAGTTGGCGCAGGCTTCCTGAGCGACTGCTGGAGTCCTGGACTGCACCGGATTGTCAGCGTGCTTCTTCGATGGCCCGTGACAGGATTCGCAGCCGACGTGCGCCAAAGCGGGGGTCTTCTCGAATGACTGGAAGCCCTCGGTCGAGTCGAGCCCGACAACATGGCATCCCACACAATCCGGGTCCTTGTCGTGGCCCGTTTTCCTCAGCGTAATCAGGGCTGCGGAGTGTGCGCTGCCCGACCAGGCCTTTGCAGCAGCCGGGTGACATGTCAGGCACGCCTCGGATCCTGCAAACGAGTCGGTTGCTGTCCTGGGGACGAGCTCGATCAGCCCCTCTTCCTCTACGCGCTGCTGATAGCTCATGTAGATCTCGGTGGCAGCAGAATCGTCCTTCCATTCCGGACCAAGATCGATGTCCGTATAGCCCACAACCTTCTTGCCGTCCCACTCCATGCGGAGCATGTGCTTTCCATGGTCTCCAGGTGACACCAGGGCTGTTCCGCCATGCATGTCGAGGGTCTTCCTGGGAGCTGTATTTGAGCGGTAGACGATGACCTTGATCGCGGAGTACTCGTCGGCAAAGGCGGCAGCCTCGGCGCGATTCCCATCGATCATCAGGATCGGGACAAGTTGGTCAGCTTCGGCCTGTTCGACTAGGTTATTGATCGCATTGGACTTGGCCACGGAGATGGTGCTGAGCGAATTCGCGGTCAACTCGGCCCTGCTGTCGATAGAACCGATCAGAAACGGGCCTGAGCTCTTCCATTTTGGGAATCCGGCGAGGCCTCCCTCTTCAAGCCGCGAGGCGACCATCACACCGCCGCTCAAGCGATGGGCGGCTGCTGACAGGCCTGGACCAAGCTGCGCTTCATCCCATGAGAATGAGGCCGCGCTGACATTCATCGACTTCATCGCCTCGGCCAAGGCTTCTAGCTTGAGCTCAGACTGCCTGCCAAATGCGCCAGCGAGCGGACCTGACTCCAAAACTGTCGTGTGGCCCTTTCTGTAGTGTGCTTTGACAGCGGCCGCTCTGCGTTTGATGCCGCCGCTCATCGGGGATGTGCAGCCGCAGGGAGCCAGGTAGCCGGCCGTGCCGCCGCCAATGATCAGGACATGGTTCTTTGACTCTGAGGGTGTGGCCCAGAGGCCAAATGCAGCAGTAAGCGCTGCGGCGGCCCAGAGGAGCAGCTTCACCTGATCATGCCCCGAAGCGGAATCCGAATGACCTTCTGTTTTGGATCATCCGTGTGGATCGTAAGTACGCCAGAAAGACTACCGAAGACGCCCGTTCCGTCGTACTCCACCGTGACTTTGATGCGATCACCGGTCTTCTTGCCGTCGATGCGGGCTTTGAATACTTTTGAGTCGACCTCGACCTTTGTGACCGTAAAGGGCGTGCCAGGCCGCGAGACGTAGGTAAACGCTCTCAGCGGTTCGTTCCTGGTCGTCCCGAAGTTGACAGTCGGCGGGTCCGCGATAATCCCCGTCTGGACGTTAAGCATGTGATAAATCTGCTTGAAGAGAGGGCTGTCTGTCTCCACCGTGACGGTGATGGGAAGGCGGCCGGTTAGTGATGTTGGGAGAATGTGCACATCGAGCTTCCAGCCTCGCTTCTTCTCTTTCTGGCCGGGAATTACTCCAGCCCACGGCTCCCACTGGACCTCTGCCGGCAGGCCCGAAGTGTCCGCCCTCTTGATTTTGAGGTCCGTATCAGGATGGACCGTCAAGTAGATCGTCTCCGTTTGGCCATCCTTCTGCAGCATGACCGCAGGAAGCTGAGATTCACGCTGGAACTGGTAGGCGTCCTCAACATTGCCGGTCACCGGAATCCTCTGCATCGCAAGAGTCGGGTCGTTGGTGTAGAGGTAGAGCGCCTTGTTCATCGGCCCCGGGAACTCCAAGGTTCGGATATCGATCGTGACCAGCTGTGACTGACCTGGCCCGACGACGCCGTTGTAGCCAAGAATAAAGCATGAGCAGTCTGGAACGACGTGAAAGAGGAGCGGTCCATCACCACGGTTTGCCACCATGAATGACATCGGCATCCTTCCACCCTGCAGCGCGGTGCCGCCTTCGAGGCTCTTGACATCCACGAATGCCTCAGGAGAGCCGATCGAGATTTTCGTGTGGTCCTTGGCCGCCTTTCTCAGGAGGTCGCTGATGCGGATCACTTCCTGGACGAGGGCGCGCTCTGACGCGCTGACCGCAGGGGGCTTTGAATACATGCCCTCTGTCCTGGACATCGCACTTCCTGGTCTCGGGCGTCTGGCGAGCCCCAGGGCCGCGCCTATCGCGTAGGCTGCTTCGCCTGCGGCATCGTAAGTTTCAGATGAGCGAGGAGGGTCGCCCTTTTTGAGCCCAAGTATTGCTTCACACTTCGGTTCGCCAAGAGCAAAGGAGGTGAAGTGGACCGCTGATCTCAGCTCGCCCGTCACCGGATCTTTGCCCAGGTTGTCCGTGAACGAGACCAGCACATCTGGCGTTCCTTCAGTGACGATTTCAAGGCCGATCCTTGCCTTCTCCCAGGAGTCCTTTGCGATGCCAAGCCCCCGCTTTAGGGTGCCTCGAGATGCGGGGTCTGCCGCTGTGTCATCCCACTTGACGACGACCTTTTTTGTGGGAAGCGCGGCTGCCTTTTCGGCAGCCTCCGTGAACTTGCCCGCATCGAGCAGCTCGACCGTCTCGATGACAGCGCGCTGGAACGACTCACTCACTCCGGGTGTGATCGCAAGGACAGTCGGCTCCTCCTGGAAGAGCATCGCTGCGGCTATGGCGAGGATTGTCATCTGGTCTTCTGCTATTCGATGAATGTGCCTTCTTCAGGCGGCTGCCTGAGGAAAGCTTCGACGAAACCGTCGATTTCTCCATCCATCACGGCCAAGACGTTTCCAGTCTCATGGCCGGTTCGGTGGTCCTTGACCATCGTGTAGGGCTGCATCACGTAGCTGCGAATCTGTCTGCCCCATTCCGCGGGACCTGTGTCGCCTTTAATAGCGTTCATCTTGTCCTGCTCAGAAAGCCGCTGAACTTCGGCAAGACGCGCGGCGAGGACGGTCATGGCCGACGCCCGGTTCTTGTGCTGACTGCGCTCGTTTTGGCAGTTCACAACGATTCCGGTCGGGATGTGCGTAATGCGCACCGCGCTTTCCGTCTTATTGACGTGCTGACCGCCTGCTCCGCCAGCTCTGAGCGTGTCGATCCTCAGGTCTTCTGGATCGATGTCGACCTCCTCCTGCTCAATTTCAGGGAGCACTTCGAGCTTTGCGAACGAAGTGTGCCTGCGTGACGCAGCATCGAATGGCGAGATTCTCACGAGACGATGGACACCGTGCTCGGCCTTGAAGTAGCCGTAGGCATTGGTGCCGCTGACCATGAAGTTGACGCGGCGGTAGCCGGTCACATCACCTGGCGTTTCGCTGAGAAGCTCAAGCTTCCAGCCTCGCTCTGCGACCCACCTGGTGTAGAGCCGAAAAAGCATCGCAGCCCAGTCGCAGGCTTCGGATCCTCCGGCGCCGGCGTTGATTTCAACGAGCGCATTTCTGTTGTCATGCTCACCGTTCAGGAGAGTCTGGAGCTCGTATCGATCGATGGCCTGGACCATCGGTGCAATGAGGCCTTCGACCTCGGTCTGCAGTTCTTCGTTGGGCTCCATCTCGAGAAGTTCGAGATATTCGTCGATATCAGTGAGTCTTTTAGAGAGAATTTCGAAGGGCTGAATCACGTCCCGGAGTCGGGAGGCCTTCTGGAGTTGTTTCTGCGCAAATTGCGCGTTGGTCCAAAAATCGGGGTCGCCGGATTCATCTTCAAGCAGTTTCAGAAGCTGTTTTTTGCGATCCAGGTCAAAGATGACCTCCGATAGCGTCCAACCGCCCCCGCGAATTGGACAGCGCCTGATGCTGTTCAGGAGTCAGCATAGGCGCGAATCTACCAGATTAGAGGTGGACACCGCACGAAATAGACTGCTACAATAGTCAGTAGAGATGGGACGGGTGTGCCAACTAGGCACTCCTGCCTTGACTGGGCACTCAGATGGACTCTGAATGCAAGAAGGAAAGATCGATATGATTGAGATCAATCGCAGGAGTGGAGCCGCTTTGCGGATCGGGGCGATGGCATGCCTAGCGGCATTGTCGCTGGCAGCATCAGCCCAACGGCCACCAATCCGGTTTAAAAGCAACGACGACGAGATTAAGCCTGTTCTTCAGTTTAGAACTGC
Organism: Fimbriimonadia bacterium; assembly: GCA_029824475.1. Lineage (GTDB taxonomy): Bacteria > Armatimonadota > Fimbriimonadia > Fimbriimonadales > Fimbriimonadaceae > JALGXY01. Next base: position 8,970 of record JALGYA010000003.1, read on the forward strand.
CCCCGCAGTGCGGGACACGACTTTCAGGTTCTTCCCGCAAGTCGTTGATGCTGTTCGACAGAAGAGCGTGAAGCCAAGCCATCAGCCGACTGAGCTCGTTGTTGGCAAGATCATTGACCGAGGAATCCCCTCCGGAAAGATCGGCGGCGACACGTTTAACGACACTATGAGCCTGTTCCCAGGCATCGGATTCACAGGCTCCCTTCCGCCTGACCCCGATATTGCCGTCGGCCCGGACCACATCGTCCAGGTTGTGAACGGTGCAGTGGCATTCTTCACAAAAGATGGCACCAAGGTCTTCCAGCAGCCTGACACGCCAACCGCTTTCTGGTCTGGCATCGGCGCTGGCAACTTCATTTTCGACCCGAAGTGCTTCTACGATCACATCTCCCAGCGATTCTATATCGTTGAGCTGGATGTTGACTTCGGAGCAGAAACGAGTCACATGCTGATCGCCGTCTCCGATGACGACGACCCGAATGGCTCCTGGTTGAAGTACAAAATCGATACCAAGCTCAGCCCCGGAGGCACCGCCTCTTGGATGGACTACCCCGGCTTTGGCTTCAGCAAAGACGGAGTCATCGTCACTGGCAACCTATTCGGATTCTCTTCCGGATACACCAAGACGGAAGTTCTCGCCATGAACAAGGCTGAACTGCTTTCCGGTGGAGCTGTCAACGTCACGGTATTCGAAGCGACTGAGTTCTCAATTCAGCCGTCCCGATCGATCGACTCTGCAGATGCCGTATACGGCGCCAGCAGACCGAACGGTGGCGGATCAAACTTGACGCTCTTCGCGTTCGATGACTTCACAACGACGCCAACCATGCAGAAGACGGTTGTTGCAGTCCCTGTCTTCACCTATGGTGGCTATAACGCACCTGCAGGCGGCGGCAGCCACAATACACTCCCCTACCGCCTCATGAGCTCATGCTCTGGTGACGGACACTTCTACACTGCGCACACAACGGGAGCTGACCTCGTCACGGACGGCAGAACCCAGGTGACGTGGTACGACTTCGATATGGGCAACTGGCCCGCCAGTGGTTCACCCACACTTGTTCAGGCAGGCGATGTTAAAATGCCTGGCGACATCTGGGCTTACCAGCCTGGAATCGGAGTTAACTCTCTGAACGACGTCAGCATCTCATTCACAGCCTCCAGCTCCTCGGAGAAGGCGGCAGCAATGGCCACCTCAAGAAAGGTGACAGATGCTCCTGGTCAGATGAGCACGCCGACCGTTCTCGATGTCAGTCCTGGCGTCTCAGTGAGCGGAAGCCGCTGGGGTGACTACTCTGATGTTGAAGTTGACCCGGCAGACGGCACGACCTTCTGGGGTGTCAACGAGTTGATGCAGGGCGGATTCGCCTGGCAGACAACAATCAACAGCTGGGAAGTCTCCAAGCCGACTGGTGGCGCAAACCTCCTTCGGCCCATCGCGATGGAAGTCCTGCTGGGCACACTGCTCGGCGGCGGTGGAACAGCTGAGGCCAGCGAGGTTGACGAAACCTACTACGACGTTCGAAGCGTGAAGAGCGGACGCAGCGGTCAGCTGTCGATCCTCACTGCGACATTCAACACCGAGATGCTCGGCGAAGATGTCCGCAAGATTCACGCTGAGTTCACAGCGACGACAGCCTTTGGTCGACGTGTGAGCGCTTCGTTGTTCGCCTGGAACTACGACACTGAAGAGTGGGAATACCAGAGAAACTACAAGCTTCGATCTGGCCGAACCTCGCTTCAGGAGTACGACATGGAAGGAGATGTTGATCCGTTCGTCTCAGACGAAGGCAACATCAAGCTCCTGCTTCGAAGCCACGAGCCGCTTAGCCGCTGGTTCGGTGGTCCGAGGACTCACATCCTCCGCATCGACCAAGTGGTAATCCTCCCCTCCTAAAAGAGGATCCTTTCCATCTCACCGCCTCTCGCTCATAAGAGCGGGGGGCGGTTTTCTGTTTAATGGAGCCGACTTCAGCGGTCGATCCGCTTTGCGAGATCAGAGGCCGGTGAGATTGAAGAGGAGAAGAGGCCGACGGTGGCTGCCACAAGGAGGAACACCAGAGGGAGCATCCAGGCCCAGCGGACGGGGTATTCAGGCGCCGGGAGATCGACGACGTCTTTGCCAATGGCGGTCTGAGCCAGCTTCAAGTACATGAATATCGCAGCGGTCATCGCTCCGCCAATCATTCCGGAGCTTCCGGCAAGGCCGAACCGATAGGCCACGATTCCTCCGAAAACTACAGCGGGCGTGAGGCCGAACAGGCTGATCTGCTTAAGCCCATCAACCGTATGCTCTTCAAAAGTGAAGAACGGCCATACAGCCAGACCCAAAACCAAAAATGACGAGATGCATATCACCATGCATCCCGTCATCAAATGTGCCTCAAAGTCGGTCTTCTTCTTGACCGGCTTCTCGAGCTTCTCGTCCGTTCGTATCGGGTCGAAGGGCATCTTGGGGTCCTTGTACCCCTAAAACGCGTTTAGAGGCCTTTGTTGCTTACGAAGTGAGCGAGGTCTGCGATGCGGCAGGAGTAGCCCCATTCGTTGTCGTACCAAGCGATGATCTTGACCATCTCACCCAAAACAACCGTATCGACGGCGCTGTAGATGGAGCTGTGCGTGGACTTTCGCAGGTCTGTGCTGACGAGCTCTTCGTCGCTGTACCGCAGGTAGCCCTTCATGGAGCCCTCTGCGTACTTCTTCATTGCAGCTGAGATCTCTTCGACCGTTGCTTCCTTGTTGAGGAGTGCTGTGAAGTCGACGACGGAGACGGTCGGAGTGGGTACTCGGAGAGCCATGCCCGTGAACTTGCCCACCAGCTCAGGAATAACCAGGCCGACGGCCTTAGCTGCGCCTGTGGAGGCTGGAACGATGTTCTCAGCAGCTGCGCGCGAGTCTCGGAGACCCTTGGCGGCTGTATCGACGGTTCGCTGAGAGTTCGTATAGGCGTGGACTGTGGTCAGGAGGCCCTTGTTGATGCCGAACGTGTCGTGCATCACCTTGGCGACAGGTGCGAGGCCGTTGGTGGTGCAGCTGGCGTTCGAGATCACGTGGTGCTCATCAGCGTTGTACATCTCCTGGTTGACGCCGAGGACGATGGTGATGTCCTCGTTCTTTGCAGGCGCCGAGATGATGACTTTCTTGACGCTGCCGCCCTTGTGTGCGACTGCCTTTGTTGCGTCGGTGAAGAAGCCGGTGCACTCGATGACAATGTCAACGTCCTGGCTTGTCCAGTCGATCGCTCCGGGATCTCTTTCTGAGAAGACCTTGATCGACTTGCCGCTGACCTTGATTTCGCCATCTGTGGCTTCGACTTCACCGTCAAACGGGCCGTAGCACGAGTCGTACTTGAAGAGGTGCGCGTTGGTCTTCGTATCTGCAAGATCGTTGATCGCGACGACCTCAAGATCGTTGGGGTATCGCTCGATGATCGTGCGAAGAGAAAGGCGCCCAATGCGCCCGAAACCGTTGATTCCAATCCTTGTTGCCATGGTGCTCAAACCTGGAAATTGGCCGAGCTTCCATAGGCCAGCCGAACTCAATATTACCGGAGCTATTTAACAACCAACGGGCCTGCCGGATAACCGGTAGGCCCGTTGATTGCAGAGGAGAACCTGGGTTCAACGTTTGACGAACTGGAAGCCGCGTCGCGCCTTCTTGCGTCCGTACTTTTTGCGCTCTTTCACGCGTGCGTCGCGGGTCAGCAGACCAGCGTCGCGGAGGGGCTTTCGCATCGTCTCATCGTAGTCGACGAGAGCGCGAGCGATGCCGAGTCGAACTGCACCAGCCTGACCCGTGATTCCGCCGCCCTTTACGAGAGCCTTGACTGTGTACTTGCCTTCGGCTTCGAGAGCAACGAGCGGATCGTTGATGTGCATTTCAAGCACTTTTCGACCGAGATAGCTGTCGGCTTTCTTGCCGTTGATCTCGATTCCGCCGTCGCCATTGTCGATCCAAACGCGTGCTACTGAGCACTTGCGTCGACCGGTTCCGTATCCAATGAATTTGTTCGCCATTTGAATTCCTGTTTACTTCTTCTTCTTAGAGATATCGAGCAGCTGAGGGTTCTGTGCCTCGTGGTCGTGCTCCGTGCCTTCGTAAACCTTAAGCTTCTTGATCATCGCTCGTCCGAGCTTGCCTTTCGGCATCATGCCCCAGACAGCCTTCTCGATGGCTCTGACTGGATTCTTCTCCATGAGATCGCCTCGCGAGATGTTGCGAATGCCACCCGGGAAGCCCGTGTGCCAGTAGACCAATTCGTCTTTCTTGTTGCCTGTCCAGACGCCTTTGGCTGCGTTGATGATCACCACGTAATCACCTTCGTCCGAACTGTAGTTGAACGTAGGCTTGTGCTTGCCGCGCAAAAGCGGAGCGACCTGAGCAGCGAGCCGGCCAACAGGCACGTTCGCGGCATCAACCAGGTGCCACTTTCGCTCGGTTCCACCGGGCGCTTGAAGTGTCGTTTTATTCATCTGAGTCTTCCTCTGCCAAAAATCTTTCTTTCTTATGGAGCTTCACTTGCGGTTTTGGATGCCGCCCGTAGCTCACTTTCATCAAGCATAGGCCTCGTGCTGGAAGCACCGTTGGCCACTTGATCGTCCTCTTGTCTCTTTCCGTCAGGAGATTTGCGATCTCCTCGACAGGTCGAGCTCCCCGGCCGATGTCCCATAAGGCTCCAGAGATTCGCCTCATCATGCCCCGCACGAATGCGGATCCCACGATGTCGATGCGTATCTCATCTCTCACCTGAGAGAGTTCAACCGTGTGGAGCCTTCTCACCGTGCTCTTCTTCGGGTCGACCAGCTGGCTGAACGCCAGGAAGTCGTGTGTTCCGGGAAGAGCTTTTGCCGCCTCCTTCATCGCTTCAAAATCGAGCGACTTGGGATAGCTGAAGACCTGTCGGTTTCTCAGAGGGTCTCGAACGCCTACTTGAATCCGGTACTGGTAGTACCGATGCAGGGCCCAGAATCTGCTGTGAAAGAGTGGATCTACTCGATCCGCCTTTACAACCGCCAAGTCGTGTGGAAGCTCCTGGTTGAGGACATGAACCCACTTCTCATCTGGAAATGGGGTCTCTGTGTCGAAATGACACACCTGACCTCTCGCATTGGCACCACTATCGGTTCGGCTGGCTCCAATGATCTCGATATCCTCGCCCGAGACCTGGCGAACTAATTCAGTCAACGTTCCGTGAACGGTTCTCCGTCCACGCTGCGGGGCCCACCCGCAGAAATCACATCCGTCATAAGCGACGGTCAGCTTGATCCTTCGCTTAGTCGACAAATTCCAACACAGCGGTCGGAGCGGCATCGCCTTTGCGGTTGCCGGTCTTCGTCAGCCGCGTGTAGCCGCCCGGTCGATCCTTGAACTGAGGGGAGACGTTGTCGAAAAGGTGCTTGACCAGATCTTCACCGTTAAGGAGGCTTCGCTCCTTCAGGATCGCCATCTTCTCGACGTCGGTCTTACCTGCAAGAATCTTTTCGGGTCGAGGGCTGCTGGAGGAATGTCCGACCAGGATCTTTCTCGCGGCTCGGCGTGAGCTGAGAGTGTCCTTCTTGCCCTGGGTCACGAGCTTTTCAACGATCCGCTGGAGCTCCTTTGCACGCCCGAGTGTGGTGTGCACGTAGCCAACTCGCACCATCTGGCGGGCCAGATTGTGGAGGAGGTGGCGGCGTTGGTCGCTTGGCAGTCCAAGCTTTCTTCGATCAACCTTGTGGCGCATATGAGTCTCCAGTTGGGCTTAGCCCGGCCTCTTCTTCGAGTGCGTCGATGGAAAAACCACCCTTAGAAGGCTTCAAATCAATGTCGTGCTCAGCGAGCTTGTCGCGAACTTCAGTCAGCGACTTCTTGCCGAAGCCGCGGATGCTGACCAGATCTCCTTCGTTGGCCTTAGCCAGCTGTCGCAGGTTCAGGATGCCAGCGCGTCGCAGGCAATTGAACGTTCGCTGCGAGAAGTCCAGCTCTTCAATCTTGGTCTCAGGAATCTGCTCAGACTCGTCAACGATCTCAGGCTCAACTTCTTCGGACGGCTGGTAGCCAGCATCGCCCAGATCGAAGAACAGCTTGAATGATCGGTCCAGGATGTTTGCAGCCTGTGTGACAGCGTCGTTCGGAGTGACAGCGCCTGTGGTCTCCACGTCGAGGATCAGTCTCTCATAGTCGGTTCGTGTTCCGACGCGAGTCTGGTCGACCGTGTAATTGACCTTGCTGACAGGTGTGTACTGAGTGCCGGTCGGGATGATTCCGATGACGCCCTTGTACTTGTCGTTGTTGATCGGCAGAACGTATCCGCTTCCCCAGGAGACATAGAGCTCAGCCGTCAGGCTTTCGTTCTTGTCGCTGATCGTAGCGAGATAGCACTCAGGGTTGACGATCTCTGCGCCTTCGGGGCAGATCACGTCTGCGCCGGTGACGACGCCAGGTCCCTTGATGTCGATCTTGAGGACGGTCTCCTCTGGAGGAGCTCCTTCAAATTCGAGGTTGATCGCGAGGTCCTTCAGGTTGAGCAGCAGTTCAGTGGTGTCTTCTTTGACGCCGGGAATGGCCTGGAACTCGTGAAATACCTTGTCGACCTTGATGGCAGTGATGCCTGCACCCTGAATCGAGCTGAGCAGGACCCTGCGGAGAGAGTTGCCGATCGTCTGACCAAAGCCTCTTTCAAGAGGCTCAAGCACAAACTTGGCAGACCTATCGGTCAGGTTGAGAGTTTGAATCTGTGGCATGTGGCTTAACTTCTGGTCTTAGACGCGGCGCTTCTTCGGAGGTCGGCAGCCGTTGTGCGGAACAGGTGTAATGTCTCGGATCGACTTGATGTTGAGTCCGCGTGCGCTGAGCGAGCGGATCGCCGTCTCTCGGCCTGAACCAGGTCCGGTGACGTAGACATCGATTGATTCGAGGCCGTACTCTCGTGACTTCTCGACAGCCTTTTCAGCTGCAAGCTGAGCTGCAAAAGGAGTGCTCTTTCTGCTGCCCTTGAATCCAACGCAGCCGGAGCTTGCCCAGCAGAGGGTGTCGCCTTTTGCGTCAGTGATCGTCACGATCGTGTTGTTGAATGTCGCGTGGATGTACGCCCGGCCATGTGCGACCTGACGTGCGTCCTTCTTCTTTCCGCGAGTTGTTTTTCGTGCCATACGTTCGACCTAAATCCTCTTACTTCGTGACCTTCTTCTTGCCAGCAACAGTCTTCTTCTTGCCCTTTCGAGTTCGAGCGTTGGACCGTGTGTTCTGGCCATGGACCGGCAGGCCTCGGCGATGCCGGATGCCGCGGTAGCAGTTGATCTCATAGAGACGTCGGATGTTGGAGTAGATCTCGCGTCGCAGATCACCTTCAACGATGTAGTCGCTGTCGATGATGTTGCGAAGCTGTCCAACCTGCTCCTCGCTCATGTCACGGATTCTTGTCCGTGGGTCGAGCCCAGCCTTCTCAACAATCTCAGATGCCTTCTTTGGGCCAACGCCAAAGATGGACTGGATGCCATATAGAACCGCCTTATCTCGCGGTAGATCAACACCGGCAATACGCGCCATTTACTTCTGTTTCTCCTAACCCTGTCGCTGCTTGTGCTTCGGGTTCTCGCAGATCACTCTCACAACGCCTTTGCGCTTGATGATCTTGCACTTGTCACAAATCTTTTTTACACTTGCACGGACTTTCATCTCAGTGGCTCCAAATCTTGCGTCTTTTTCCCTCTGGCCGCCGTCTTGAGATTCAGCCGGAAGAGCCGCGCTTCGCACGAAGGGGCTCCAGACGCAAACCGGCATTATACCGACCTCAATCCAGCAGTCCGGCTGCTTGGACCTATCAAGTGATTAACAGGCCAAGGATTGGGACTTTTCTCGCCGCTCCTAATTTCTTCGGAACGGGGGTCGACCGTCTGGCCGATACCGATAGATAATGCGCGCGCGCTCAAGGTCGTAGGGTGAAAACTCAACCTTTACCTTGTCGCCAACCAGGATCTTGATCCAATGCTTGCGCATCTTTCCGCTGATCGTGGCAAGTACAACGTTGTCCGCCTCTTCGAGCTGGACTCTAAACTGCGCGTTGGGAAGGTTTTCGATGACCTTTCCTTCGAGCACTAAGCCCTCTTCGTTGTTTTCCTTCGGCAGTGCGTTGCGGTCGTACCGCTTGCGCCGCCTCGGGCCGCCTCGCTTATTTCCTTTCGGTCTCGCCATAAAAGTGTTTCCTTTGAGTCTGCTACTCGGTGGTCAGGATCTTCGGCCCGTCCGCCATGACAGCAACTGTGTGCTCAAAGTGAGCGGAGAGTTTACCGTCCTTGGTTACGATGGTCCAGTCATCCGGCAGGGTCCGAACCTTCCAAGTGCCCTGATTCACCATCGGTTCGATGCAGATCGTCATCCCTTCGCGAAGAACAGGTCCCTTGCCGGCCCGGCCAAAATTAGGGACGCTCGGCTCTTCGTGCAGATCCCTGCCGATGCCGTGCCCAACCAGATCTCTCACCACCGAACAGCCGTTCCGCTCGACGTATTTCTGTACTGCCGCTGAAATGTCGCCGACCCGGAGGCCAGGCTTCGCCTTTGCGATGCCCTGCATCAAGCTCTCTTTGGCGACGCTGAGCAGCCTCTTTGTGCCAGCCGGAATCTCTCCCACCGGGAATGTCCAAGCGCTGTCTGCGTGCCAACCATCCAGGATCACGCCGAAATCGAGGCCGATGATATCGCCGACCTGCAGCGTTCGGTCATCAGGGATGCCATGAATGACAGCGTCGTTGACTGAGATGCAGGCCGAGGCAGGAAAACCTCGGTAGCCCTTGAAGCTCGGAATCGCTCCGGCTCCTCGAATCAGCTCCTCTGCCATGGCATCGAGCTCGATCGGTGTCGACTGCCCGGGGACAATCGCATCAGAGACTTCACGCATCACGCGGGCAAGAATCCGCCCAGACTCCCGCATGGCGTCTATTTCACCTGGGGTCTTGATCCTGATCATTGGCCGAGACACTCCTCGATGTCGCTGAACACGTTCTCAATGGTCTGGTCGGAATTGACCGGGCGATAGATCCCTTTTCCCTTATAGTGTTCGATCACTGGGGCGGTCTCTTCACGGAAAACCTGCAGCCTGCGCCGCACGGTTTCGATGTCATCATCCGCTCGACCACGTTCGGCCAAGCGCTGAAGAATGGTGTCATCAGAAGCTGTAAGCGAGACCACTCCCATGAGGGTTAGGTCAAGGTCTCCAAAATCGTCATCGAGTGCTTCCGCTTGTCGCACAGTGCGTGGGAAGCCATCAAGAATGAACCCGTTTCGCCGAACTTCACCCGTGCGCAGCCGCTTGGCCATCATCTCGATGGTAATGCCATTGGGCACCAAGCGCCCTTCGTCAATGTAGCGTTTAGCAAGACGGCCAAGGTCAGACTGGGAGGCAATCTCGGCTCGGAAAATATCTCCCGATGAGAGATGAACCAGGCCCCGCCTCTCGGTGAGAAGCTGGGCCTGGGTTCCTTTCCCAACGCCTGGCGGTCCAATGAGGATGATGCCGGCGCTCATACAATCAGCCTTCGTAGTTCTTGACGAGCAGATTGGCTTCAATCTGTCTCATCGTTTCTAGGGCAACGCTCACCATAATCAGCAGTGAAGTACCACCGAGGAGCGCAAGTCCGGGGACATTCGCGATCAGCGGGAAGATGTACTGAGTCAGCGCAGCAATCGCGAGGAATACCGCACCGACGAAGGTGACACGGCTGATGACCTGGTTCAGGAAGTTGGTGGTCTGCTTGCCCGGGCGAATGCCTGGGATGTAAGAGCCGCCCTTCTTGAGGTTGTCAGCAATGTCCTCGACGTTGTACATCATCGCGTTCCAGAAGTACGTGAACGCAAAGATCATGCCTGTATAGACCCCGACACCAACCCAACCCTTGGCGGATCGGAAGTCAGGACTGAAGAACTGCCCCACATAACTGAGGAAGTTGAACGGTGCTGAATCTGGCGGGAACATCTGAGCAAACTGCATCGGCATGTAGACCAGTGAGATTGCGAAGATGATCGGGATGACGCCAGCCATGTTGACTGAAATCGGAAGGTAGCTCGTCTGGCCGCCCTGCGTTTTCATGCCAAAGTTCCGGCGCATATGCTGAATGGGAATTCGCCGCTGGGCGACCGTAAACAGCACGATGAACCAGGTTGTGGCGCCAAATATCAGCGATACAAAGGCGATCTGCCACCAGGCGACAACGCCATCCTGAAGTGACTGAGCGATCGTGCCGATCAGGCCCGGAATCGAGATGACGATACCGGCGAAGATCAGCAGCGAAACACCGTTGCCGATGCCGCGTTCGCTGACCTGTTCACCAAGCCAGAGAAGGAACATTGCACCTGCAGTCCACATTGTGATGATCATCACCTTCTCCATGCCGTTCAGCGGAAGAACCGCTGCGCCGCCTGCAGTAGATGAGGTCAACAGTGCGAGGATGCCTGCACCCTGAAAACCACAGAGGATAAGAGTCAGCGTTCGCGTCCTCTTGTTCTGCTGCTTTCGGGCGTACTCGCCGCCTTCCTTCAGCTCCTTCTTCCATGCAGGCAGGCCCTGAGTCAGGACCTGCATGATGATCGAAGCGGTGATGTAGGGGCCGAGGCCAAGAGCAAAGATGGACAGCTTGGACAGCGCGCCGCCGCCAAACATGTTCATCAGTGCACCCACAGGCAGCTTTTCAATGGCTGCCTTGATGTCCTCAGGTGCTACGTTCGGCACGGGTACGGGGACCACAATGCCGAGCGCATAAACAACGAAAATCAGCAGCACGAACGTAATGCGTGACCGGAGCTCTTCATCAGCCCAAGCCTGCCGCATTGTCTCCATCAAGGAGAGCTGGAGGCCCTGTTCTCTCGGTCCGCCACCTCCGCCACCGGCGCCGCCCATTGCTGCTGGTACGCTCACAGGGTTTTAGCCTCTCCGCCTGCGGCGGTGATCGCCTCAGCTGCCTTCTTGCTGAACTTGTGAGCATTGACGGTCATCTTCTTGGTGATCTCGCCGAAAGCGAGGACCTTGAGGCCGTCTTCAATCTTCTTGATCAGCCTCTTTTCGAGTAGCATCTCAGGAGTGACATCGGCGCCCGCGTCAAAGTTGTTCTCCAGGTCATCAAGGTTGATGATGGCGAACGTCTTGTGATTCGGGTTTCGGAAGCCCTTCTTGACCGGAAGTCTTCGGTGCAGAGGAGTCTGTCCACCTTCAAATCCCGGCGGAAGGTTCCGCTTCGCCTTCTGGCCTTTGTGGCCTCGAGTCGAAGTCTTGCCTTTGCCGCTGCCGATCCCTCGGCCGATGCGCTTAATGCGCTTTGTGGAGCCTTCTGCAGGCTTCAATTCATGCAGACTCATCTTTACGAATTCTCCTTCTTGACGCGCACAACTTTGCGGCGTCGGACTTCCTGCTTCTCGACTTCCTCAACGGTGACGAGATGCGTGATGTTGTGAATCATGCCGCGAATGTTCGGCGTGTCCTCAAACGTGTTGCTCTGACCCATCTTGCGCAGCCCGAGAGCGTACGCAGTCTTGCGATTTCTCGGGTGTGAGCCGATCAGGCTTCCTGTGAGAGTGACCTTAAGCATTGTCGGTTTCCGCCTTTCGAACCTTGGCAAGCCATGGCACGAGCTCATTGACGTCCTTTCCACGTCGCGATGCGATCTCTTCAGGCTGAGTGAGATTCTCAAACGCCTTGACCGTCGCGTGTGTTAGGTTGAGCGGGTTGCGGCTTCCGAGGCACTTTGCAATGACATCGTGAACACCGGCAGCCTCGAGGCACTGTCGTACGGCTGAACCAGCCTTTACGCCAGAACCCGGGGAAGCCGGCTTCAGAACGACGGTTGCTGCGCCGACGGTAGCCCGCACTTCGTGAGGGATCGTGTTGCCGATCATCGGCACATCGAACATCTCTTTGCGTGCAGCCTCTTCACCCTTTCGGATTGCGTCCGGAATGCCGCGGGCTTTGCCCATGCCAATTCCGATTCGGCCTTTGTTGTCGCCAACAACGACGAGCATCGACCAGGACATGGTCTTGCCGCCCTTGTGGGTTTTGGAGACCTTGCTTGACTTGATTACTCTTACGTCAAGCTGGGGGCCTTCTTGCTGCTGATTGTGCCGGGTTGGTCGCCGGCCGACGATTTTTGGTCCGCGTCGTGCCATTTTAGAACTTTAGCCCTCCCTCTCGAGCACCGTCGGCCAGGCTTGCTACCCGTCCGTGGTACTTGGAGCCGCCTCGGTCAAAAACGACCGCCTCGATTCCTGCCTTCTTGGCTCGCTTCGCGATCTCTGCGCCGACTGCCTTAGCACCCTCGATGTTGCCGCCAGCGGTCGCGGATTTCTCCTGACTGCTTGCAGAGGCGAGGGTCACGCCTGTGGTGTCGTCGATGATCTGAACCGAGATGTTTCGGCTGCTGCGGTACACGGAGAGCCTGGGCCGATCCGGAGTACCTGTAACTGTTTTGCGGAGCCGCTTGTGACGGACGACCCGCATTTTGCTTCGTGTCTTCTGTGCCATCAAAAAGCTCCTTTAGATGCCGGCCCTCTTGCCGGGTCGTAGTCGAACAACTTCGCCCTGATAGCGAACGCCCTTGCCCTTGTACGGGTCAGGCTTTCGAACCTTGCGAATGTCGGCAGCGATCTGGCCTACGAGGGCCTTATCGATGCCTGAAACAGTAACCGTGGCGGGAGCAACCTTCGTTGCTGCCTCGACCGCGATGGTGATGCCTTCCGGTGCCTCAATCGTCACCGGGTGCGAGTAGCCAACGTTCAGCACGAGGCTCTTGCCCTTCAGCGCGGCTCGGTAGCCGACACCGTGGATTTCAAGCTTCTTGCTGTGGCCGTTGGTGACACCCTCAACCATGTTGCTGATCAGGCTGCGTGCCAGACCGTGCTGTGCTCGATTGCGTCGCTGGTTGTTGGGCCGCTCTACTGAGAGAGCTCCTTCGTCCTGCTTGACGCTCAATTCTCGGGCGATATGCTGTGTCAGCTCGCCTTTGGGGCCCTTCACCTTCACCTCAGCGTGCTCAACCGTTACGGTGACGCCGCTGGGGACTGTGATCGGTTTCACTCCAATTCTTGACATTGTGTGACTCCTTACCAGACCTCACAGATCACTTCGCCGCCGATTCGTCGGCGTCGAGCTTCTCTGTCTGTCATGACTCCCTGACTTGTGGTCAGAATCTGTGTAGCAAGACCGCCTCGCACGGGGCGAAGGTCGGTTGCCTGCCGATAGACGCGAAGACCGGGCTTGCTCACACGCTTGATCGCGTGGATGATCGGCTTCTTGCCTGAGTCGTACTTCAGGTGCACTCGAAGTGCTGGAAATTTCTCTTCTGTGATGACTTCCTGACTGGTCACATACCCGTCGGAGACGAGCACCTTGACAACTTCAGACTTGATCTTGCTGAAGGGGATGTCAACGTGGTTCTTGTGAGCCATCAGTCCGTTTCGTACCCGCGTGAGCAGGTCTGCAATAGGATCGCTATGCATGATAAACCTCTCGTTCAGCTACCAGCTGGACTTTTTGACTCCTGGCAGCAGTCCGCGGTGGGACAGTTCTCGGAAGCAGATTCGACAGACGCCGAAGTACCGGTTGTACCCCTTGGATCGTCCGCAGAGACTGCAGCGGCTGTACGCACGCACCTTGAATTTGGGCGCACGTCGTTGTTTAACTTTCAGACATTCTTTGGCCATGTTTCACCCGCCGTTCCCGAACCGGTCTGCGTTGGTGGCCGTGCGCTGATTCTGTGGCTGAGGAGAGCTCCTCGTGCCGCCCAGATCACCGCGGGTCCATTGCACCTCGTTCGTGGCTAAGCTGTGGTGCCCGACCAATACAGGCCGAGCGACCCCGAATCATACCTTCGGCTTGAACCTGGACTGGGTCTAGGACGCTTTTGGAACCGGGCACCATGACTGAAGGCCCATTAAGACTACAATCGAAGCGATGTTTCCGCTGATCTGTTTGACCGTGGCCGCCCCGACCCAGGCTGTGATCCACGAGCTCGTACCCGCTCCGAAATCTTACGCTGTCAGGGCTGACGCACCAGGCCTTGTGCCAAACGACATTCCAGGAATCGTCCTGCTAGGTGGGGCTGAGAGGCCGATTCTCCCCCCAGAGCTGGACCACTTGCCGACACTTTCGAAGAGGGCAGATCAGGCTGTCGTGTTCGAGCTGACTCAGGACGCACCTGAGAATGAAGAAGGCTATGTCCTCGACATCCTGAACGGTGCTCACATCTCATCCCGTACTGCAACAGGGCTGTTTTATGGCGCACAAACGCTCGCACAGCTGATTCAGGACTCGGACAAGTCAGTCCGAAGCCTCACGATCAAGGATTGGCCCTCCATCTCCTACCGTGCTGTCCAGTTCGACACGAAGCATCACCTCGACACGATCGATCACTACTACGATACGATCGATCAGCTGGCCAGCTACAAGATCAACGCGATCATCTGGGAGATCGAAGACAAGCTTGACTACCGGCGACAGCCGAATGTTGGCGCTGACAACGCGATCAGCATCGAAGAGCTGCAGGCGATCACTCGCTACGCGGCGGCACGGAACATCGAAATCAGCCCGCTCATCCAAGGTCTGGGGCACGCTTCGTTCATTCTCAAGCACGACGAATACGCGGACATCCGCGACAAAGAGGGCGACGACTGGGCGTTCTGCCCGATCAACGAGCGGACTTACGAAGTCCAGTTCGACCTGTACCGGGATGCAATTGAGGCATTCCCAGGCAGCCGGTATCTGCACATTGGCGGAGACGAAGTTCGGGTGGGCGAAAGCGAGCTGGCCAAAGCATCCGGCAAGACCGATCTTGAGCTCCACCTCCACTGGCTCAACAGAGTGAGTGATTTCCTGGTCGCGAACGGTCGAATCCCGATCATGTGGGACGATATGCCGCTCAAGCTTGCTGGCGTCTACAACACAACGCATCAGCGGCAGTTTGATGAAGCCAAGGCTAAAGCCAGGTGGGCAGAGAAAGGAGAAGAGCTTGAGGAGATGGCCGACATCTTCTCGAAAGACGCCGTCTACATGCGCTGGAACTACAGTGATCCAGGCCTGCCAGGCAACAAGCTGGCTCTCGACTACTACGCAGACAACGGCTTCAAAGCGATGGCTGCAACTGCCGCTCAGACTCGCTGGCCGGTCATGCCTCGCAACAACGGGAATGTTGCGCCAATCCATACCTTCTGCAAAATGACCGCCGACAGCGGCCTGGAAGGGATCCTCTGCACGGCATGGGATGACGACTCCCCGCACATGGAGCTCTACTGGCGCGGCTGGATGGCCTTTGCCGAGTTCTCCTGGTCGCCAGATATCCGCAGCGATGAAGAGTTTCAGGACATTTTTGTGCAGCGAATGACTGGAGTCAGGAACCCAGGCTCAATCAAGGGCAAGGGCACACATTTGCTCGACATGCTGGAGATGGGGATGAATTTCTGGGACACGGCGCTGCTCAAAAAGGGCGTTGGCCGGAACGTCTGCAACGAGAACACGCTCAAAGGGGGCATCAAGCTTCCAACAGCAGCGACTCGTGAAGAGTGGCAGAAAGAGCACAACGACCGAATCACCAATGCGAAGGTCGCGCTGAACGCATCATTAGCCTTTCGAGTCAGATCCCGCCGAGTTGAGGACGGCGCAGCTCGCGGTCGGCACTACGTTGAGCTGACGCAGGCTCTCAATGAGCTGCAGATGTGGAGCAGCGAGGTCATTTTCCAGCTCAGCGTCTGGTGTGGGGATCCATCTGACACCAATCTGGCAGCGCTCAAGGAGCTGGCGGACGGTTTTGAGGCCAGAAGGGACGCCTACCACGAGGTCTTCCAGCAGACTCGACACCTCAACAACCCGAAAGGCTACAAGCTCGACATGAACCATCACACACACCAGGCCAACAGCTCAAACGGCCCGGACTGGATGACCAAGGTTGAAGAGATTTTTGCTGGCCGATTGAGCGAGTGGGTGCAGGAGCAGACTAAGTGACCTCGGCGCTGCTTGCAGCGGCACTGCTTCAGCAAAATCTCAACCAGGTCCAGCTTGAGTCGGCCCTGAAGGCGAACTCTGCTGCCCGGATCACCCCGCTGTTTTCTGATCCAACGGAGGCCGCAAAGCTCGTCCGCATGGGAGGCAGGAATCTCAGGGACCTGGATGTCTTTGTGATCCCGGCCCCAGCTGGATGGGAGCAGAACGGCTCCCGCTGGGCGGTCTTCTCCAAGTTCCAACACATCCAGCAGGATCACGACCTCGTCTTCACCATCAACGGATCGAAGCTGGGTGAGGAGGTGCCTGAATACGAGCTCGGCGGCTACAGCATCACCCACCTCAACTTGGATTCAAAGCTGCATCCGGCTGATCATATGGTTGAAGTTGTTTCAGAGCTGAAGCTCGACGCGGAGGCTGGCTCCAAGTCGGTCGTGGCTCGGCTCAACGCACCGTATGCAATCAATGCAGCATGGGTTGACGGCAAGCCCGCAGCGATCGCTGGACCAGATGAGGTTCCTAACCAGCAGCCTTACGTGATGAAGGCTGGCGGTGTTGTCATCGTCAATTCTAACCAAACGGTTAAGAGCCTTAGGCTCGCGTATTCCGGTGTGATCAACACCAGGGGCCACGACAAGATTACGACCGAATTGGCCCACGTCACCGCATGGTGGACCCCATCCATTGGGCGGCTCTCACACACGACAGAGTCGGCTATCGTCGGCCCCAGCAGCTGGGTGATCAGAGGCGAGGGGTTTGAGAAGGAGAAGCTCAGCTTCACATCTGCATTTCAGTCTGGTAGAGGCGAGAAGCAGGTCTTCTACAAGTGCGACATCCCGATCTCCTATCCCAAGATTCTGGCCGGCACGTACACGCTTGCACATGAGGTGATCAAGGACGGCAGAGCCTATCGGTCCTGGCAGATCAACCCTGTCGACAAGAAGCGGGCTCAGACTGACGTGAGAATCATGATGGACGCGATGGCGTTTTTTGAGAAGAACCTCACGCCCTTCCCTTTCGACCGATACGAGGTTTTTGACGCAGACACCTACTACGGGATCGAGAGCTATTCGCACACTCTGCTTCGCCGCAATGTCACCACGCGATTTGTCGCCCACGAGTTGGGCCATACGTGGTTCGGCGGCATCGCCCCCAGCGCCTACACGAAAGACACCTGGAACGAGGGGATGACGCAGTACATCGACAGCGTCGCCTTTGGCGGAAACAGGGACCGGTCTCTCAACAACGGACTTAGAACGCTCTCTTACAAGAAGCCGCTGTCCAAGCTTCTTGGCTGGGAAGCCGGAAATGCGTCCTACATGCGTGGAGCCTACGTGCTGAACATGCTGGCCGAAGAGATCGGCCAAGAGAATGTGTTCAAAGGCATGCGGCTCATCCTCGAAGACCGTGTCGGCAAGGAGACGCTCTGGCCAGACCTCAGGGAATACTTCGAGCAGGCTTCCGGCGAAGAACTCAAGTGGTTCTGGGATCAATGGGTCACCGGTGCCGAGTTCCCTCAGTTTGGGATCACTGCCGTCCAGCGTCTGAAAGGCGGAGGCCACAACGTGGCTATCCGTCAAACCGGCTCAGCAAAGCCCTTGCGTGCCCGAATCGCCGTGATTTGGGATCGCGTTGGCGGTGTCGGCCCGGTCAAAGAGGTCGTAACCCTCACACAGCGACAGCAGACGTTCGCCTTCTCTGGAACACCGGAAGGCCAGCCTCGGCTCGAGGTCTTCCCCTACACTCTCGGAACAGTAAAGAAATGATCGCAGCCGCAGCTATTGCCATGATGAACACGCAGGCAGACAAGCCAAACATTCTCTGGATTTCCAGCGAAGACAACGGCCCGCATCTGGGATGTTACGGCGACGATTACGCCGACACGCCGAACCTGGACGCGCTCGCAGCCAAGGGCATGATGTACGACGTCTGCTGGTCCAATGCGCCCGTCTGCGCGCCGGCCCGGACGACGATCATCAGCGGACTCTACGCCAACAGCACTGGATCACATCACATGCGCAGCTTCACAGAGCTGCCAGCGGGATTCCAGATGTTCCCGCAGATCCTGCGAGAGGCTGGCTACTTCACGACCAATCACACCAAAGAGGACTACAACCTTGATAAGCCTGGCAAGGTCTGGGATCAGTCCAGCAGGCAGGCGCATTGGCGAAACCGCTCTGAAGGCCAGCCATTCTTTACGGTCTTCAACCTCACGGTTTCACACGAGAGCCAGCTGAGAAGGCGGCCGCACAAGGCGATCCATGATCCGGACAAGGCTGTCCTGCCGCCCTACTTCCCGGATGTGCCGGAAGTGAGGCAGGACTGGGCGCAGTATTACGACAAGATCACCGAGATGGACACGCAGGCAGGCAGGCGGCTCAAAGAGCTCGCAGACGACGGCCTGACCGAAGATACGATCATCTTCTACTGGGGCGATCACGGTTCTGGAATGCCCCGCCACAAGCGGATGCCGTACAACACGGGCTTCCACGTCCCGCTGATCGTCTACGTGCCAGAAAAGCACCGAGATCTGGTGGGTGAAGCCTACGAGCCAGGCGCGACTGACCGTTTGGTTAGTTTTGTCGATTTCGGACCGACTGTATTAAGTCTAGCAGGCCTAGACGCCCCTGCTTTTTATCAGGGCAGCGCCTTCCTCGGCCCGAAGGCTGAAGCTGAGCGGGACTATATGTACGGCTTCCGAGGCCGGATGGACGAGCGGTACGACTGCGCCAGAACCGTCGGTGATGGCCGCTTCGTTTACGTGAGAAACTTCATGCCTCACCTCTCGCATGGCGAGCACAACAACTACATGTTCATCACGCCGACTACGCGTGTTTGGCGTGAGCTCTTTGAGGCACGTGCCCTCAACAGCGTGCAGAGTGCGTATTGGGAGCCGAGGCCTGCTGAAGAGCTGTTTGACCTTGAGGCCGACCCGCACGAGACTCGCAATCTTGCGAATCAGCCTGGCTACGAAGAGACTCTAGAGCGTATGCGTGGAGCGCTGAGAGACTGGCAGCTCGAGATCCGCGACGTCGGCATGATCCCAGAGGCTCAGTTCCAGTCTAGAAAAGGCCTGGGCACGCCCTATGAACTCGCGCGCAACGTCCCGTTGGAGGAGATTCTTGACATCGCCAACATCGCAGCTTCAAGGTCGATTGCGAACCTGGAAGACTTGACGGCAGCTTCAACGCATGAGGATCCTGCGATCCGCTACTGGGCAGCCACTGGATTCCACGTGAGGGGCGAACGAACGGTGCTGTGGGCCGCAGATCATCTCCGGCGTATGATGGATGACCCCGATCCCACAGTAAAGATCGCCGCTGCCGACGCAGTCGCAGAGCACGGCTCTGATGAAGACCTTGCCACGGCCCTGAAAGTGCTGCTGAGCGCCGCTGACCTGAACACTCATTCGCTCTACACCGTCATGCAGGCGATCAACGCCGTGGATAGAGCCGGAGATCGAAGCCAACCGATCTGGGCCGCTGTGTTAGCGCATCCGCATGCTGTCGACGAACTGCACCCCCGGATGAACAAAAACGTCGAGAAGCTGATGGAGGCGATCCAGGATCGTGTCGATCAGGCGGGCGGATAGGCCTTCACCAGCTTCAAGGCATCGCGGAACAAAGAGTGCTCCGCGGTGCCGAGCCATTGGTAGAGCAGGCTTTCCGTGTGGATGATGACCAGCTCTTCGTCCCTCATCCGGTCGATGCCGCTCTGGTGAGCGGAGTCAGTCCTTGCTGCACAGGCGTCTGAGGCGACTTCAACGTCACTCAAGCCCTCGATAACGTCCAAGGCTGTCTGCAGGACACAGATGTGCGTCTCAACCCCGCAGACAACCGTGGAATCGCGGTCGTGACGCTCCAGCTCTTCGGTGAACTCGGGGCACTGGGCGCAGGAGAACGACATTTTCGGAATAACCGCAGTCGCGTTCTGAGATATGGCTGGCAGCGTCTTCCCTAACCGAGCTGGATTCTGCTCCGTGCAGATGATTGGAATATCCATCAGCCTGGCAGCTTTGGTCAGGAACTCGACGCGCTGGATGACCTCATCCTTGCGTTGGATCGACTCCAGGAACGCATCCTGCATATCGACGACCACCAGAACCGAATCTTCAGCCTTGGAGAGCATGGCTCCATTCTGCCAGACCTATCACGCTAAGTTTCACCTCAACTCAGTCTCGATCTGCCAATGGACATTCGCCCTTCGCTTAAAATCCAGCCGGATCGTGCATTTCCCGTGAAGAGTGGGAAGAGAAGGCCACCAATCAAGCTGCCCCTAATGAAAGTTCGATGTGGAAGGCTCTCTGCGAAACCCTCAGCCAGACGATAAGACCGCTCGCTTCGCTCGCAGCCCCTCTCTTAATCTCCCCCGCCCCAAGCGGGGGAGAGGCCAGAAAAATCCCCCTCTCGCTTTCGCGGGAGGGGGATTCTGCTGACTATTCTTGGTCAACTACGGGCGGTGCCGGAGGCTCCAGTGCAGGCTTCGGAGAGCCGCCAAGGTTCTGCAGCTTATCGACGATGTCGATGCCAAAGATCTCTTTGACCTGCTCAGAGAGGCCCACTAGCCGCTTTGGGTCAAAGCCGCTGCCACTTCCGCCGGAGTTCATCTGTGAGTCGATAACCGTCACCTTCTCGATCTTCGTGTCAGCGATGGTGTCAGTCAGCTTGTTGATGACCGGAACCATCTTCTGAAGGATGAAGATCTCGCGGGCCTGGTCGCCTGCATTCGCCCATGACTCGGACAGGGCCGTCATTGCGTCGGCACGAGCTCGACCATCTTCAATGATGGGCGCAACCGTCGCTTTAGCAGCCTGCTCGGCAGCCTCGCATTGTGCTTTCGCCGGAGCGATCACGTCGGCTTCGAGCCGGCGTTTGACCTGCTCTAGCCTCGCGTTCTGGACTCCGATATCCGCTTCAGCCTGCACCAGAAGCGCAGCAACGGCGGCTTCTTCTTCAGCCACAACTGCGTGCCTTCTTGTTCGGGCATCAGTCAGTGCGCGCTCGGCATCAGCTTCCGCGATTGAGATCGCTGCGATGATCTGCGAATCAACCTCCTGCTCATTGTTCTCAGCCTCTCGGACGTGAGAATCAGCGCGGGCGATTGCCTCAGCAACTCTGGCTGAACTGATCAGCTCAGCGTTCCTGATTCGCCCGATCGAGTCGAGGTATTTCACGTCGTCGGTGATGTTCTGAATCATCAGAGTATCGACGACGAGTCCGAGCGAGTTCATATCCTGCTCAGCCTCAACGACGAGCTGCTTGTCCAGCATCGCCCGGTCTTCGTTGAGCTGCTCAGGCGTTAGCGTGGCAAGAACGCCACGAAGCGCGCCCTCAAGGGTCGCTTTCGAAATCGCCATGATCTCTGATCGCGTCTTTCCGAGGAAGCGTTCAATCGCATTATTGAGCATCGGCTCATGGCTCGCGATCTTGACGTTCGCGATGCCTTGAACATGGACGGGGACACCGCCCTTGGCATACGCGTTGTGCGCGTGCACTTCGATAATCATGTTGGTGAGATCGAGCCTGTCCACCTGCTCAAGAAGAGGGATTCGGAGGCGGAAACCGCCGCCAGCAATCACCTTATAGCCGTAGCGTTCTGAACCAACCCTACTGGGAGGGCCGGAAAATACGAGCACTTCATTGGGTGCGCATCTGCAGAACACGTTCTTCGCGGCTGCGACCAGCAGCAGGAAGAACACCACGAGTACAGCGCCAATTATTCCGCCTACGAAGGCGGCACTTGCAACAACAAACATCAGACTTTTTCCTCCTTGGGAGTGCGGCCTGAAAGAGCATCAGTGATGCTGATTCCGACCGTCTTGTCGACTGCATCGAACACAGAGTTGAGCATCTCAGGGTACGCAGAAATGTAGTTGGGGAGGGTCCTTCCGTCGCCACCATCGATCACTGTGATCTGGCCAACGTCAATCTTCTGCACGCCTTCAGCAGCCGCGCCTAGGATCTTCTCAAGGTCTTCTATGATCGCAATCTGCATCGCGTTAGGACCGGCTTTTTGCCAAGCAGCATAGAGCAGGTCAAGCGTCTGGGAGACAGCCGCACCTCGCTCACGAATGATCGCTGCGCGGCCTCTGGCCCGATACTCCTCTGCGATCCTCTCTGCCTCAGCAGGCAGCACTTCATCCGCCTGGAGCCTGATTCCAGCCAGCTCAGCACGCACCTGCTGGAGCTTCTGCTCTGCAGTGGCGCGTGCCTCTCTGGCTGCGGCCGATGTTCTCTCTTCCTCAGATTGAACTTGGGCTGATAGATCAGCCTGAACTTTTCTCAGGTCGTTCTTAAGCTTTGCAATTTTGGCGTCAGCTTCTGAGCGCGTGACGCTTGCACGTCCGCGGTTTCTCGCTTCGCTCTGCTCTGCGCCTCGTTCGGCATCGGACTCTGCAATCTCCGCCGATCGAACGATATTGGCAATCGCCTTACGTCCGGTCGCATCGAGGTATCCCAAGTCATCGCTGACGTGCAGAATCTTGAGCGTGTCGAGATGGAGGCCAAGCTTGTTGAGGTCTCGCTGTGACTCCTGCGCCAACGTGTCTGCAAACGCTAGCCTGTCCTCGTTCACCTGCTCTGGGGTCAAGTTCGCGATGACGCCTCGGAGGTGTCCTTCGAGGGTCTCTTTCGAAACCTGTCTGATCTCTTCAGACCTGTTGAGGAAGCGCTCGATCGCGTTTGAGATCAGCTCGGGTGAGCTGGCAATCTTCACGTTGGCCATGGCGTCCACGTTCATGGCGATTCCACCGCTTGAATATGCGTTGCGGACGCTGATTGGCACCTCCATGAGCGCCAAGGACATCCTGTTTACGTCTTGGAGAACCGGCAGCCGGAATGTCCTGCCACCAATCTTCTTTTTCGTCTTGCCGAAACCTGAAACGACCAGCACATGGTTGGCCTTACAGATCAGCAAGAACTGCTTGATTATTCCAATGAGGATGAAAAAACCGACGATCCCGCCGACGCCATACATGACGCCCTTGACGAGCTCTGTCGTTCCATCAACCCCTGGGAGTTGTGCAATTAATTGTGTCATTTGTCTATTAGCTCCCCTCTTTTCACGACCTTCGCCTGACCGTTCTCCACGGCCACAACGAAGACCTCCTCACCTGAGTCGATGTGATTGCCGCTCTCAGAAAGAGCGAGCATATCGATTGTTCCTGTCTCGTGCCTGAGCCTGATTTTGCCCGCAGCGCCATCGTCGATCGCGACGAGAACTTCTGCGGTCTTGCCCATCAAGTCCTTCAGCCGCGCACCTTCACTGATCTCCTGCTTCTTCAGATATCTGAAGGCAGTTGCAGCGAGGGTCCCCATGAAGAGGCCCGTGACAAGCGCGTAGTAGAACGTGGCCGGCTCGATCGATGCCTTGAACATCGTCAGCAGCGCGCCGACGACTCCGAACACGGCTGAACCGTAGATCCAGAATCTCAGCGAGAAGAATGGCAGCCAGACACTGAAGCCTGTGTTGTCCATCGCTCCCACTTTGCTGACCACGGTGTCGGTCCCTCCATGAATCGCGTCCGCGATCCCGTGGAAGTCGTCGCCATGGTCGTGGCCGCCCACCGTGCCCAAGTCGATCCCATCAACGTCTGCGTCAACATCAACGTCGATATCTGCATCGACATCGAAGTCAGCGTTGACGTCTGCCCCGAAGTCGTGGTCACCATCAAAGTGGATTCCACCGTCGGTATCGTGGTCAAGTTCATGACCAAATATGCCCCCGAGAGCAGAGAGCAGGATCAGCCCGCTCCCTGCAATCCCCAGGGCGATGTAGAGCATTAGCATCTCTAATGGTTAATATGCTGCAAATTCATCTTCGGTTGCGCAATCAAATCGAAGTCCCGGTCGAAGTTTCAACTTCTATTGAAATAAGTCAAACTAGCGGTCGGAGCAGATGGCGATCGAAGAGCAGCCCTGGCTAACGGAAGGCGAAGACAAAAGAGAAGCCGTAAAAGCGATGTTTGGCGACATCGCTCCCTCGTACGACCTTCTCAATTCGCTGATGTGTTTCCGCCTCCACCACCGGTGGCGACGGCTTGCCGTGGCACGTCTTGACCTCAAACCGGGCGACTCCGCGCTTGATATCTGCAGCGGAACTGGCGATTTTCTCTTCCCTCTCTTGGATGCTGTCGGGGCTGAGGGAAGAGCAGAAGGGATCGACTTTTGCCGGCCGATGCTCGACAAGGCTCAAGAGAAGCTCGGTGACAGAGCTGTCTTGACCGAAGGAGATGCCTGCGCGCTTCCTTATCAAGACAACCAGTTTGATGGAGCAGCGATCGGCTGGGGGCTGCGCAACGTTCCCGACCAGCCCGAGGCCATCAGCGAGGCGTTCCGAGTGCTCAAGCCGGGTGCGAGGTTTGTCTGCCTCGATATGACGACGCCAGGCAACAACCTCCAGGGTCGGGCAGCCAAATTCATGTTCCACAAGGT
>JALGYA010000118.1 GCA_029824475.1 Fimbriimonadia bacterium
ATCTCTTTAGGCGCCAGCAAGACGACTCTCTAGGAGTCTTCGCACGGTCTCTGCCTGCTCAGGCGTATCCACTGCCAGCCCAGCCCCTTTGCCAGCCGACATCTTGATTCGTATACCGTTGTACATAAATCTCAGCTGCTCCAGGCTCTCTGCAAGCTCGAGCGGAGCTGGCTCCCAGTCTGCGAAGCCCAGCAGCGCCTCTTTCCGGTAGGCGTAAATTCCGATGTGCTTTTTGACCGGCAGCTTCCGCGCAGATCTAGGAAACGGAATCGGGCATCGTGAGAAGTAGAGCGCGAATCCTTCGGCGTCCGTCACGACTTTGACAACATCCGGGCTGTCCACTTCCTCTGCGGCGCACTCGTCGTAAAGGCTCGCCATCTGAATGCTGGAGTCCTCCAGCATCGGCGCAGCGCAGGCGTAGATGCTGTCCGGATCGATCAGCGGCTCGTCACCCTGAACATTGATGTAGACGTCGGCATCGACGGTCTCAGAGACCTCCGCGATACGATCTGTGCCCGTGAGGTGGTCGTTCCTGGTGAGAATCGCCTCAGCCCCAAAGGCTTTGCAGGCTTCGATTATCTCCTGGTCTGGAGCAGCGACCACGATCCGGTCACTCGCCTTTGAGGCGATAGCGGCCTCGTATACCCACTGCACCATCGGCTTGCCGAGCAGGTCGCAAAGCGGCTTGCCGGGGAACCTGGTGCTCCCCATGCGTGACGGGATGATGATGGCGCTCGAAGGCATGGTCGTTTGGAGGTTACCTTTGACAAAGAACAAGGTCCGGCACGGATGCCAGACCTTGAATTGTTTTAGGGAGTTCGAAGGTCCATCACAGACCCCGATCCACAATGGTCACAGGCGCTAAAACCTACGACCTCCCTCTGTTTGATTGCTGCTTGATATCATTCCTTAGCACCACCTCCTGAGGATTGAATTGACAGAGCCGCAGTACAGTTCTGCCTATCTGTTCTGACGTACGCAAATGCGAATCCGCTCCCCAACTTTCAAAAAAACTTACTCAGGGGTGGCAGAGAGGAGCTCGAAAGCGTCGGCAGCATCCGCCCGAGCATCTGCCGGGTTCATCCTGAGCACGTCCATGACGGCTGGCCGGCCAAAGGCTCGGCTCACCATGATGTTCCCTTGATCATCAGGCGCTGCGCAGATCATCGCTCGATCCTCATCGCCGTGCCAGAACCAGTACGTCACATCACCGCGCTCAATCTTCTCGCTGTGCCTGCTGAGTGAGGCTGAGGTCTCGCTCACAATGCCATCGATTGAATCCTGATCAGCGCCATCCCAAATCTCCAGGAGGAGAATCATCCGCTCGCTGAGGTGAAGAATGCCGACAGCCCTGCGATCCGTCTCCCAGCCTAGAACATTGACCTGGCCCTTTAGAACGTCCGGAGGATTGAGGATCGGGAAGCTCTTAGCCGGTCGTGGGAATGCGTCGAAGACGTCCGTCGCCTTATCCATCACGCGGATCTCGTGAGTCTCGATCATGAGACTGCGGCGCGGGGCATTCTCGTTGAAAGTGAGTGGCTCAATGACCCGAGAACCCAAGGCAGGCGTTTCAGCGCCTACTTGGACATCATCCAGCGGAGCACAGCCTAAGGACAGAAGGCAGAGGCCGCTACCGAGTAATGTCCAGAATCTCGTATTTCTGCACGCCGGCAGGTGCTTGAACTTCAATTTCATCCCCAACCTTCTGCTCCATGACAGCCTGTCCCAAGGGCGATGTGACTGAAATCTTATCCTCGTTCGGATCCGCTTCGAATTCACCCACCAGCTGGATGACCATTTCATCCTTCCATTGGAGGTCCTTGAGTTTGATCGTGCTGCCGAGGTGGGCCACGCCCTCCTCGATCTCATCTTCTTTCACGATGCGAGCAAACTGCATCGTACGATCCAGATCCGCAATGCGCGCCTCGAGGCGTCGCTGATTCAGCTTCGCCTCGTGATACATCGCGTTCTCACGCAGGTCGCCATGCGACTTCGCCTCGCGAATATCATTCGCAACGCGCTGACGCTCAGGGCCCTTAAGAAATTCAAGCTCTTTTTTGAGCTTGATGAAACCCTCTTCTGAAAGCATGACCTCGTGGGACATAGCGATTCAATTTTAGCATGCCGCCCGGTCGGCTCTCCAGATAGAATAATCCTTAAGTGCCACGAGTCAGCGTCATTTTGGTCAGCTACAACACCCGCGAACTTCTCTGTCGCGCGGTCCAGGGTGTCCAAGACTGCCACGAGGTGATCGTCGTGGACAACGCCTCGACTGACGGCTCTGCGGACGCCATCGCCAATCTCTTCCCCGACGCGGTTTTGATTCGGAATAGCTCCAACCGAGGGTTCGGAGCCGCCTGCAATCAGGGTCTTGACTCGATGACGGGGAATCTTGCGCTGATCCTCAATAGCGATGCCGTCCCAGATTCGGGTGCAATTGATCGCCTTGCCGAGGTCATGGAGGCAGAGCCTGATGCAGTGGCTTGCGGGGGCCGTCTCCTCTTCCCAGATGGCCGAACGCAGAACTCATGCTGCAATCGGTTGACACTCTGGGCTGTTGTCTGCGAGCAGCTTCTCTTGGAGAAGGTTTCCCCTAAGAGCAGGTTGCTTAGCCCCTATTGGCAGACTCCGCGCCTGATGGACCTGCCTGGCGATGTCCACGAAGTCGAACAGGTGATGGGCGCCTGCCTGATGATGCGGCCTGTGGAGCGATTCGACGAGAACTACTTCCTCTATGTTGAGGACACTGACCTCTGCCACCGCCTCCGACACCACGGCAAGATTCTCTACGTCAAAGACGCGGCCTTCCAGCACGAACTCGGTGCCAGCAGTGCCGGGGCACGTTGGATGGCCGTCGCCCGCTACAACCGGGGCAAGGAGCTCTATTTCCGCAAGCACCACGGATGGTGGGGATGGTGGGCTGCCATCAAGCTGAACCGGATCGGCGCATTCCTGCGGCTCATCGTGTGGCTGATCCCGGCAGTGCTGACGCTCTTCCTGGTGCCCCGCTTCAGGAATCAGGTGATTCTGTTTCTCCGGGTTCTGTTTGCGCGTCTATCTGGACCGGCTCTGCCGCCAGATACTCAGCGATAACCTGGTCAGGATCGCCATCCATCTTGATCTTTCCGCCCTCCAGCCAGAGGCACCGGTCTGCCGTGCGGCTGATCGCATCCATCTGGTGAGAGACAAAAAGGATCGTTCCTCCGCCCTTCTTGAACTCATCGATGTGGTCGTAGCATTTCTTTTCGAAAGCGTGATCACCAACGGCGAGGACTTCATCCACAATCAGAATCTCAGCGTCCACGTGCGCGGCGATGGCAAAGCCGAGCCGTGCCTGCATTCCGCTTGAATAAGATCGCACTGGGGCATCGATGTGCTTATGCAGTTCCGAGAAGTCGACTATCTTGTCAATCCGCTCGTTCGCCTGCTTGCGGGTCAGGCCGAGGATCATCGCATTGAATACGATGTTCTCAAGCCCTGTCAAGTCAGGGTGAAAGCCGGCACCAAGCTCAAGCAGCGGTGCGATTCTCCCTGAGAGCTTGATCTCGCCTGAAGTCGGCTTATAGATCCGGGAGATCAGCGAGAGCATGGTCGACTTCCCTGCCCCGTTTCTGCCGATGATCGCTGCGCATTGCCCCTTTGGAATCTCGAGGTCGAGGTCGTCCAATACTCGGAGATGCTCAAGCCGTCTCTTCTTCCACCAGAGCAGCGCGGTCTTCATGGAAGCCGCCCCGCTGTGGCTCAGCAAGAACTCCTTGCTGATCCCGCGCAGTTCGATTGCGTTCTTCATGGCCGCTCCACGAACCTCCATTTCATCCTGTTGAACACCCAGTATCCAAAAACGAGCATCCCGAAGCAGACTCCAAATGACACGCCCGCATGGCCCCACATGAACGCCATCGGCTGGAGGACCTCATCCTGCCCCACGCTCACCTGAGTGGGCGGCAGCAGCATGCGCCTGAACACGGTGATAATCATCGCCACCGGATTAAGGTGATACAGATTGAACAGCAGCCCAGCGTTCGGCCCTTTCAGGCCAGCCTGCACCTGCTCGCTGAAATACATCACCGGTGTGATGAAGAACATCAAGTAGAGCAGCACGCTCACGATGTACTTGACATCCTCATAGAACACGTTCAGCGACGAGATCAGGAAGGCCGAACCAGCCGAGAACATGAACGTCATAACCAGCACGATCGGCAGAAGCCAGAGCCTCCAGGTGAACGGCGAGTCCACAAACCCTGACGAGGCATAGACTGCAAACAGGTAGCCCAGAAAGACGAACAGCGACAGGATCAAGTGGATGAAGTTGCTGATCACCTATGCCAGTGGCAGAATCTCACGCGGGAAATAGACCTTCTTGACGATGGGCAGCGAGACCAAAACCGACTGCGCGGAGTCAAGAATCGCCTGGTTGATGAACAGGAACGGCAGGTACGCCGCCAGCACATACGCGCCAAAGTTCGGGGTCTCATTCTTTAAGAAGACCTTGAAGACAACCGTCATGACCGCGACGGTTACGAGCGGAATGAGCAGCGACCAAAAGAACCCAAGAACAGAGTTCTTGTATCGGATGCGAAGCTCACGCTCCACCATAGCGAGCAGAAGCTCGCGAAACCTCCACAGCTCTTTTAGCTCGCCGCGCATCTAGTGGTCGAAGTCTCCCGCCAGGTGGCTGTGTGAAACTTCCTGCAGATGCCCCGTGACCATGAAATTGACGCGGTCTGCAATGTTGAGGCAGTGATCCGCAATCCTCTCAACGTGATGGATCGCCAGAAGGAGCCAGCTGGCCGACACATCCTGGTCCGGGCTCGCTCTCATAAAGTCGTGGATCTGATGCCGCAGTCTTCCGTGGGCCTCATCCACTTTGTCCTCCAGGGCCGCAATCTGGGGCAGCTCTTCGATGCTGGCTGTCGCAAATGCCTGAATAGACATCCGCAGCATATCGTGGGCGAACTCGGCCATCGGCGGAATGTCAATAATCTCCGCGCTGCCCATCTCCTTTCGAACTCGAATCCCGATCTTGGCGACATCGACTGAAAGGTCGGCAATCCGCTCCAAGTCTGTGATGATTTTGAGGATCGTGCCAACTTTACGCAGATCAGAACCTAGCGGCTGTTCCAGAGCCAGCGTGGCGAGGCACTCGCCTT
Organism: Fimbriimonadia bacterium; assembly: GCA_029824475.1. GTDB lineage: Bacteria > Armatimonadota > Fimbriimonadia > Fimbriimonadales > Fimbriimonadaceae > JALGXY01. The sequence goes on from JALGYA010000118.1 coordinate 5,151, forward strand.
CAATCTTGATATCGAGCTTGTCGATGACATCGTCCAGTCGGATGACATCAACAGCCATTGCGTTGTCCGACTCAGCGAGAGATGAGACGGCGCTCGCGAACATGGAGTCGCACTGGCTTGCCATGCTGACGACTTCATTGGTGAGTTCGTCCAGCTTCTCTTCAAAGCGTCCTCTAGGTGTGTGATCCATGGTCCTTAAACTGTTAACGCCTCTTCGGTCTCATCCTGCTCCTCAACATCAGGAACTCTTCCCAGACTATCGATGGTGACGACGGAGCGAAGCAGCCTCTGAGTATACGCATGCTGTGGATCATCGAAGATATTGGCCGCATTGCCCTGCTCTACAACCTTGCCAAAGTACATGACAGTCATCTCATCAGCGATGAACCTGACCGTAGCCAGATCGTGCGAGATATAGAGGTACGTGCAGCCAAGATCCTGCTGCATGTCCTGCAGCAGGTTCAATATTTGGGCCTGGATGGAGAGGTCCAACGCAGCTGTCGGTTCGTCGCAAATAACCAGAGGTGGCCTCAAGGCGATGGCTCGGCCGATGGCGGCCCGTTGGCGCTGTCCGCCGCTCAACTGGTGGGGGAATCTGTCAGCCATTGCCGGAGTCAGGCCGACACTTTTGAGAATCTGCGTGACATCGCCATCTGCTCCTGCAAGCTTGAGCGGCTCCTCAATGATCCTGCCGATGCTCCATCTGGGATCAAGGCTTGCGAACGGATCCTGCCAGACCATGCCGATCCGCTGCGCAAGGATCGTGTCGGGCAGAACGGCCAGATCATCATTCAATGTGACCGAACCAGAGACGGTCGGCTGAAGACCAAGTACCACCCTGGCAAGTGTGGTCTTGCCGCACCCAGATTCACCGACGATAGCCATGGTCTTGCCCTTGCCGGCTTCTACGTTGACGTGGTCAAGGGCGCGCATGACGCCCTTGTGTGCAGGAAACTCGACGCTTACGTCTTCAATCTTCAGTAGTGGGTCCGTCATCGTGTTTTGGCCCTTGTGACCAGCTCAGCCTCTCGCTGAGTTTGTGAAGGAAATCTGATTCTTTGACTGTGATGAGTCTTGCGGTTCGGTTCGACTTGGTCACGGTGACCATGTCCCCGGACAGCAGATGCAGTCTGCTCTGGCCGTCGGAGGAGAGAATCGCGTCGCCGCGAGTCTCGACCTTGATCTCGATGTGCGCGTCTTCAGGCAGCACAATCGGGCGAGCATTCAAAGTGTGCGGCATGACAGCCACTAGGAGCAGCGCCCTCATGCTCGGATCGACGATCGGTCCGCCAGCTGAAAGGCTGTAGGCGGTGGAGCCCGTCGGCGTCGCCACGAGCACGCCATCCGCGGGATACCGCGACATAATCGCCCCGTTCACTTTGACTTCAAAAGTGAGCAGTCGGGTTGTCGCCGATCTCTGCACGACCATTTCGTTCAGAGCGTGAAGCGACGCCACCGTCTTGCCTGCGCGGACCAGATGAGTTTCGATCATCATCCGCTCCTCGATCTCGCAGTTTCCTCCGAGACAGTTTTCGAGAACGGGATAGACCTGATCCGGGCTGCACTGAGTTACGAAGCCAAAGCGACCATAATGAACACCCAAGATCGGTGTTTCGTGTTCTGCGCAGAGGTGGGCGGCCTCAATGAGCGTTCCATCGCCCCCGAAAGTGACCATGAGATCGGCCCTGCCGAGCTTGTCATGGGATTGTGGTTCCACTCCTAAAGCCGGCGCCTCATCCCGCTCAGCGAAGACCTCAACGCCTCTTTCGATGAGCCACGACGAAGCATCCCGCGCTGCCGCAACAGCATCGGGACGGAAGTGGTTAACGAGGACGCTGACCCTCACAGCCTAGATGGTGGCAGATTTAAGCCTTTTCAGGCTTTTCTTGGCGTCCTCAAAGTCCGGGTCGAGCTTGATGGCCTTCTCAAGAATCAGAATCGCTTCACCGACCCGATTCTGATTTTCAAGCGCTATTGAGAGGTTGTTGTACGGAGGCATGTACTTCTCTTCGGCCGCTATAGCCCGCCGGAAGTGGTCCTCTGCCTGCTTCAATTCTGTTTTGGAAAGGTGCCAGAGGCCCATGCCGTTTAGGGCGCGTGCGCTCTTCGGGAAGTCCTTCAGGACAACCGCGTAGTGATGCCGTGCATCCTCCGCGAGCCCCTGCATCCAGTAGGCATCGGCCAGGCTGAGTCTCACGCCGGTCTGACGAGGGTCCTTGTGGATGATCACTCGCCACAGGTCCACCGCATCCGTGATTCGGTTCAGCTTGACGAACACCGCGGCGAGGTTGATTTTCGCCTGAATCGAATCTGGGTCTGCACCGGAAATCTTCTCAAAGTGGCTCAGGGCTTCGATGTATCGTTTCTGGCCATACAGGAGCAGGCCAAGGTTGTTTGAGGCGTCAAGGTCAGCGGGAGCCAGCTCCAGTGTCTTTAGGTAAGCCTCCTCCGAACCCTTAGCATCGCCCAGGCGCTGCTTGAGGACACCGATGTTGAACCAGAGATCAGCCCGGCCCGGCTCGACCTTTACCAGCTCCTCCATCTGCGCGAGGGCTTCTTCATTTCTGCCGGTGCGCACGTTGAGCTCTGCCAGAATCTTCGTGACCTCAGGATCCTTCTCGCCTAGAGACTCAAATCGCAGCAGGTAGACGCGGCTCCTCTCAGGAGAATTGACCCGGAACCAGGCCATGCCTGCGTTGCGTGCAAATGTCCGGCTCTTGGGATCGAGATCCGAGGCCTTCGCGTACTCCGCTGCGGCCTCCACGTGGTTCGCAATGCGCTCCAGGCTGTAGCCAAGATTGTTGTGAATGTAGCGGGTGCTCGCCTCCGGCACCTTCTGCTCGGCAGCAACCAGGAGGCCTTTTCTGAGGGCAGGGACGGCGTCGGCGTACTTTTCCTGCCGGATGTAGAGGCTGCCGATGTTGTACCAAGGGGTGACCAGGGTTTTGTCCAGCTTTGATAGCTCTGTATAAACCTCAACTGCTTCGGCGTAGCGCTTGCTGGCCGAGAGGGCGTTGCCGAGGTTGTTCAGCACCGTCACCTGATCAGCGCTCGTCCCTTTTGCCTTCTTGAGGGAGACGATCGCCTTGTCGAACTGTTTGGCCTGCAGGTAGGCAAAGCCCATCCAGGCGTGGAAGTCCCCAGACTCCTCCGGCTCGAATCCTTCTGCTTCCGCCACGGCTTCGAAAGTTTTGAGGGCATCGCCAGCCCGCCCGAGGGTCGCCTGGGCAATCCCAAGGTCCTTCTGCGCGGACAGATAGCTTTCACTCGTCTTGTCTGCCTCGAGGTTCATCGCGGAGATCAGCAGCGGTTCCGCGGCTTCTGCATTGCCTGAGAGCAGTGAAGCTGAGCCGGCGAGTCGTGGATAAATCGCCTCAGTAGGATCGGCTGTATGCAGCTGTGTAAAGAACGCGATCGCACCCGGCCACTCTTCCAGCCCGTAGTGAGCCATCGCATAGTTGCGCAGGTTGAGGGTGTTAACGTACTCCTGCTTGCTTCGTCCGATGGCATCTGCCAAGACTCCAATCGCCTTTCTGTAGTCCTCGTTCTGAATGTAGAGGTACCCGAGCCAGCTTCTTGTTGGAAGGTGGACCGGATCCACGGCGATCAGCAGTTCGAACTCAGAGATCGCATCGACGATCGCCTGGGCGCGGTTCGTTTTAGCCGCCTCATCGTATGCTGCAAG